>CAIWTL010000344.1 GCA_903915555.1 uncultured Micrococcales bacterium
CAGGACGCCTCCACGGGCACGACCGTGCTCAACGGGTTGTTCGCTTCGGTGACCGCGCGCACGGCGGGTTTCAACTCGTTCGACTACGGACAGGCGACCGAGGAGACTCTGCTCGTCACCACGATCCTGATGTTCATCGGCGGGGGCTCGGCGTCGACGGCCGGTGGCGTGAAGGTGACGACGTTCATCGTCCTTGTACTCATGGTGGTGGCCGAGGCACGCGGTGACCGCGACGTCAACAGCGGCGCCCGCCGGATACCCGAGAAGACCCAGCGCAGCGCCGTCGCCATCGCGACCGCCTACATCCTGCTGGCGACGATCGGGCTCATGATCCTCACGGCACTCACCGAGTTCGAACTGGGGGCACTCATCCTGGAGACCGTCTCCGCACTGGCCACGGTGGGCCTGTCGACCGGCATCACCTACGACATGCCGGTGGGGGGACAGCTGGTGCTCATCGCGCTGATGTTCATCGGCCGACTCGGCGCCATGACGCTGGCCACCGCCCTCGCGCTGCGGAGCAGCCGGCTGCCATACCGACTGCCCGAAGGACATCCCATCGTCGGCTGACCCCACACCACGCTCTGCTGACCGCACCAAACCCGACCCACTGACCCCCTGACCCCCTGACCCACTGACCCACTCGCTACTGAAGGAGGACACATGCCCGCTCACCACGCTGGATCCGACACCGTCACCGTCATCGGGCTCGGCCGTTTCGGCGAGGCCGTGGCCCGGCGTCTCGCCGGTCTCGGCCGGGAGGTGTTGGTCATCGACACCGACGCCGACCACATCGCTGCGATCGCCCCGTCGGTGACGCTTGCCGCGGAGGCGGACGCCACGTCCGAGGCCACGTTGCGGGAACTCGACGTCCCCGATTGCGGGACGGCGGTGGTGGCGATCGGGGAGGACCTCGAGGCATCGATCCTGGTGACCGCCGCACTCGCGGACCTGGGAGTGCCGCAGATCTGGGCGCGGGCCGTGTCGGAGGCACACGGTCGGATCCTGCGCCGGGTCGGTGCCCACTGGGTCGTGTATCCCGAGCAGGAGATGGGAGAACGGGTCGGGCAGTTGATCTACACCGGGATCGAGGAGTACGTGAGCTTCCCCAACGGGTACGCCTTGGCCATCATGGATCCGCCGGCGTGGTCGATCGGTCTCACGGTCGAACAGGTGGGCGGCAGCCACGACGTGTCGATCATCGGCCTGCAGGTCGGCGACGGGCCGGTCGAGGTGCCGAACCCGCAGCATCACATCCGCCGGGAGGAGCGTCTGGCGATCGCCGGTCCTACCGCGGCCGTCGACGCGTTCCCGATGGCTGACTCGTGATCGTCCGGGTCTCCCGGCCTGGAAAAGGGGTCAGAGGTGCCCCGGTCACAGGCGGCACGGTCACAGGCGCCCCGGTCACAGGCGCCGCGGTCACAGGCGCCAAAGTCACAGGCCGTCGGCGCGTGGTGAGAGCCACTCGGTGAACCGCTCGGCGATCCGGTCCCGCTCAGCGGGGTCGCGGGCGATCACATCCATCCCCCCGTCGTAGGGGTGGAACAGCCAGGCGCACGAGGGTGGCGCGATGATCGCGTCGACGGTGCGATTGTCGGCTGCCCACACCAGCAGGAACTCCCCCAGCGCAGGATCGTCGACGTCAGCTGACACCGACGTCGCGTAGACGCTCACCGCCAGGTCGTCCGACGATCCGGGTGGCACGTCACGCCAGTGCGTGCCGGGCAGGAGGTCGGCGAGGTCAGTGGGTCGAGGTGCCGGGGTGGACCGCCCCCACCCGCATGTGGTGACCAGCAGTTGCTCCTCGGCACCGGCGTCCAGGGCTCGCAGCACCTCCCGGTATCGGCGCAGCACCTCGTGGCGCTGCGCCGCGGTCGCCGGGATCCGTTCACTGTCGGGCAGGTAGTGGAAGCGGACCCATCGCTGGGGCAGGGCGGTGCGCAGGTCGCTGCCGAGCGGCGGGACCGCACCGATGGACTCGTCCCACATCAGGGACAGCGAGGTGACGTCAGACCACGGAGCAGGCACGTCCCCATGGTTCCGCACCCTGGCCACGGATGCGGGTCGCTTCGGAAAGGAGAGGTCCCATCCGTACAGGAAGACCCGCCGGAGAGTGGTGACCGGAGTGGTGCTCCGACATGGCCGTGAGAACCGTCACCCAGCGGAACGCCCCGGTTGCCACCCAGTAGTCTGACCGGGTGATTGCATCGGTGCCGTGGTTGCGGGCCACGGTGACCGCCGGTCTCATGACCGTCCTCGGGGCCATTATGCATTCGGCGGGCGGGGGTCAATCCTCGGCAACTGCCGGGCTCGTTCCAGTCTTTCTGCTGGCCGTCATGGTCGCCCGAGGAGTGCAGGGTCGCCCTGGATCGGCACTCCGAATCGCGGCTCTGCTGGGGCTGGGGCAAGTCGCGGTGCATGTGGCGATGAGTCCGACGTCCCACGGGGGTTCGGCTGGGGGGCATCATGTGTCGGCGCCGCTGCATGCGGTCGGGGCGCACGCAGGGATGCTACGTCGTTCCGGTGAGGCCCACGGTCCCCAGTTCGCGGCGGCGGTCGGCGATGCTTTGGGCTGCCTGGTGGCGCAGCCGGGGATGTTGATCGGGCACGTCGTCGTTGCCGTCACCGTCGGATGGTGGTTGGCCGCCGGGGAGCGCCTCTCCCTGCA
>CAIWTL010000345.1 GCA_903915555.1 uncultured Micrococcales bacterium
CCAAGCGCCTCCACGTACCGGCGAAGCGTGTCGACCTGTGACCGTTCGATGTCACCGTTCTCTATGCGGGAAACCCTGTTCTGGCTTACCTGGAGTAGCTCGGCGAGTTCGACCTGAGTGACGTCCAATGCCTCGCGCAGTTGGCGCAGGCGGATCTCCGCCAGCATCCGTCGCTTGTGCGAATCAACTGCCCTTCGGTCTATTGGACGCTGCCGCAGGAGATCGCTGAGAGACAACGCCATCAATTCTCCCCTTCACTCTGACGCTGCAGATGGAGATCGAATCGCCGATCGGCTATCGGAATGTTCGTCCGATACCAGCGGCGCCAGTCCGGAGACTTGTCTCCGGCTAGAAGAAGAATCGCTCGACGCGATGGGTCGAACGCGAAGAGAACGCGCACCTCTGAGTGCCCGCTCGATCCCGGCCTCAGTTCCTTCATGTTGCTGTGCCGAGATCCCCTGATCGAGTCGACGAGGGGACGACCCAAGGTTGGTCCTCTCTCTTCTAGGAGCTCAAGGGCCGCGATGACCAGTTCGTACGTCGTGGAATCCAGTCCCATGAGCCACTCGTGCACAAGACCAACGTCAACTGCCCAACGTGGAGTCACTCTACACCCCACAAGCTATACAACTCAAGAGGTGTATCGCTGTGGCGCAGAGAGCGATCGGCTGGTTGGGATGGCAGGGGATGCACGCGTGGAGGCTCGGTACGCCACCCCGCCTGTCCGCGACCCGTCAGACCGCCTGTGGACAAGCCACCTACCCATCATGCCTGTGGACGGACGCCTAGGGCAGGAGCGTCAACGACCGACCGTTCGGGGTGCGGGCTGTGCTGAAGTGCCGACGATCCAGCGTGAGCACTCGATCGACAGCGAGCCGATCGGCGAGGACCAGTAGTGAAGCGTCGGTGACGCCCAAGCCGGCGTCGGCATGGCTCGCGATCACATCAGCGCACGCACGGAGGTCGTCCCGATCGAGGCACGCGTGGGTGTATGCCGGAGAGGCCAATTCCGCGAGAACGGCAAGTTCCGCAGCCTGTCCCAAGCGCGATGACACGAGGTAGTCCAGTTCCGCTACCACGTACGGCGACAGGACGAGTGGCTCGACGTCCTGCGCGACTATGTCGCGCACCGCAGCGTGCTGGGGCTCGCGCACGTTGAACAGACAGAGCAGGCCAGACGTGTCGGCCAGGATCATCGGTCTTCGCCGAATCCGGCGAGTAGCTCATCCACGCGGTCGGCGAAGGGCTCGGCGTCGAGGAATCCGGCTGTGGGTCGGGCCGAAGCCACCTTGGCGGCGATGGCCTCGCGGATGATGTCCGCCTCCGACCGGCCCGACGCTGCCGCCTCGGCTTGGAGAGCCGCCTTCAGGGCATCCGGCAGGTAGACGGTCGTCTTCACGGCCATGCCATACATGGTGCCATACATATCGCCTCTTCACGTTGAGTGAGGGCACGGTAGGCGGAAGACACGCTTGGCAACAGGCCTCGCGGCACGCCTGTGGAGAAGCAGGAGGTTCGATCTCACCGCACGAGCTCGACACCTGCCAGGTCTGCCGCCTCGGCGAGCCGACGGTCCAATGTCGCGAGCGGCAGACCCTGCTGCATGGCCACGAGCAGGTACGTCGCGTCATACGCCGACAC
>CAIWTL010000346.1 GCA_903915555.1 uncultured Micrococcales bacterium
CCGGTGCTGCCGGTGGTCGTGCGGCGGCTGTCCGGCGGCCGCGACCCCGGTGGTGACTGGGTGTCGGGTGTCCTGGTGGGGACCATCGCGGCACTCAGCGCGGTCATGGTGTCCGGCATGGTCGACTCCCCGCTGCGCAACGCCCTCATGCGCACGACGCTGTGGTTCACAGTGGGCCTGGCCGTGGCAGCCGGTGAGATCCTGCGGCGTCACGGATCGGGCACGGCGCCGCCCGATGACGCGGCCGGGGAGCCACTGAGCGTCCGAGACCCCAGTCCATCACCCGAACGGAGCAACAGATCATCGGATCAGGGCTCCGATGAGCAGAGTGATCGGAGAAATCCGGCGCCGACGCTCAAGTAGCAGGCCCGGTGCGCCGATTCCTCCTGTGTGGGTAGCAGCAGCACGAGGACGACATGGCGGCCGTGGGCCGTCCTGCTCGCCGTGCTCGCACTCGGCGCCTCACTGCTCCTGACCCCCGCACTGTCGACGGGTGCGGCGGCGGCACCCGGGACGGGACCCGAGTTCGGCGTGCAGTTCCACGGAACGTGGGGCGATTACGACGACGCCGAGCGCGGCGCCGTGCTCGACACCCTGCGCCGCAACGGCGCCACCACGGTGCGCATCGACGTCTCGTGGCGGATGCTGCAGCCCAGCGGTCCGGGTGCCTTCGACGCGTGGGGTGCGCGTCAGGTGGACGCCGCCATCGATGCCGCCACGGCACGTGGTCTGCGTCCGCTGGTGACGTTGTGGATGGCCCCGGCGTGGGCCACCGGCTCCGGCGATGAGCGGGTGCCCCCGAGCACACCGTCCGCTCTGGCCGCCTGGCAGGACTTCGCGACCGCAATGGTCAAGCGCTACGGCGACCGGGTGGACGCGTGGGAGATCTGGAACGAGCCCAACCACAACGACTTCATGCGTGGCGCATCACCGGCCACCTACGCCAAGGTCCTCCGGTCGGCCCATGCCGGTATCAAGGCTGCCGACCCGGGCGCCACCGTGGTGTTCGGCGGTCCGCAGTACGTGGACGTCAAGTGGGTGAAGAAGGTCTTCGCCGCGGGAGGCACCACGTACGACGTGATGGGGGTGCACCCCTACCAGGGCGTCGCGGACGAGGCCCCCGAACTGCCCGACAACGGCTCCATGTACCGCCTCAGCCGGGTTCCCGCCCTCTATGCGCTGATGCGGAAGCAGGGACACGGTGCGCGGCCCATCTGGTTCACCGAGTTCGGGTGGCGGGCCAGCCCCAACGCGCCCGGGATCCCGCACTGGAAGCGGGGCGTCACCCCCAAGCGGCAGGCGGCCTATCTGACCAGGACACTGCGTCATGTGGGGGCCACGATGCCCTACGTGGAGCGGGCCTACTGGTACACCGACCGCGCTGACAGTGCCGACGCGAAGCGCGCCGGTTACGGTCTGGTGCTCCCCGACGGCTCACCGACGCGTGCGTTGTCCGCCGCGGGCGCCTACCTGGCCGCCAACCGCTGACGCCACTCCCTCGCCTCGCGCAGGGTCGTGTGTGCCAGGGCGATGTTCGCCGGATTCTGGTGCTTCCGCGGCGCGGCCAGGTTCTCCGCCAGTTGGCGCAGCGCCAGCCAGTGGATCAGGACCCCGACCTCGGCGCGCTGGTCCCGGGGTACCTGCGCCAGGAACGTCTCCATCAGCAGATCCCGGTCGCTCGCCTCCCCCAGCGTGGACCACAGCCGGATCTGATCGGTACCCAGCGGACCGCGACCCACGAACTCCCAGTCGATGATGCGCACGCCCGTCGGTGAATACATGACGTTGGCGTCGCTGTAGTCACCATGCACCCACCCGGCGTCCGGCAGTTCGGCAGCCTCCGCCCGGACCCGGCGGAACTCCCCCATCGGCAGGCGGCCCAGGAGTGCCCGCGCGATCCGCTGCGGGAGATCGCGCCGACCGGCCTTCCACTCCGACACCGCCACGGGGGGAGGACCCTGGGCCGAGGCGATGCGGGTGGCCGCGGTCAACGCAGCCGCCACGTAGTCGGCGCCCCGGCTGGGGAGCACCGCCACCTCCTCGCTGATCAGCCAACCGTCGCCCTGTGCGAGGTCGGCGGGTACGGGTACGGCGTTGGCCGCCGCCCAGCCACGCGCCGCGGCCTCGTGGCTCAACTGCTGCACGGCTCCCGGATCCTGGGCGACCGCCACGACGACGGGCTCGGGACCATCCGGTCCGGTCATGTCGGCCAGCCACCGTGCCACGGGACGGGGCGGCCCCGGCTTCGCCAGGGGACGGGGCGCCGGGTCGGTCAGAACGAGGGATCGCCACGCCCGGGGTTCCGAGAAGGCCGGCGCCGGCGGAGCGCCGCCGGTCAGTCGGCGCACCGGACCCAACTGCCGGGTGAAGGTCCACCACGGCCCAGGGTCGTCGGCGGCCCACCACGAGCGTTCCGTTCCTCCCCACTGCACGGGTCCGTGACCGGTGGCGGTGGGCGTGCCCCGCTGTGCGAGGTAGGCCTTCTGATCCAGGAGGCCGACGACGTGGCGGATGCCGTCGACCTCGGGGGACTGCGGCACCGAGCGCCCCGTCATCATCAGGTGCAGCGCGCGCACCACGTCGATGTCGTCCGTCGACCGGAAGGTGCGGAACTGGGCGCCGCGGCGCGGGTTGAAGTCGAGCAGTTTGAACACCCCGTCCCGCTCGTCGAGACGCCAGTCCATGTCACACACCCCCGCGTACCCGATCGTGCGGCAGAACCGCATCGCGGAGTCGACGAGTCCCGGGTCGTACCGCGACTCCGACAGCGTCCCCACACCGGTGGCGTCCGGGAAGGCCCGCAACTTCCGTCCGGAGAAAGCCGCAACGGGCGTGTGATCGTCGGTGAGTGTTGCGGCGACGTACCAGTCCTGGCTCGTCGCCTGGGGCAGGAACTCCTGGATGACCAGTGGGGTGCCGGGCTCCCAGTCGGACAGGAGCGCCTCGAGTGCCCTTCTGTCGTCCACCTTCGTGGTGGCCGGCACCGACCGGGCCACGAGTCTGCTGAACGGCTCCGGGTTCTTGACCACCAGCGGGAACGTCGCGGTGTCGATGAACGACGCGACCTCGTCGCGGGTGCGGGGCGCGACCGTGCGAGGGGTCGGGGTGCCGGTTTCGGCGCACAGTGTCGCGAGGGAGCCCTTGCCGGCGAGGCGATCGGGCAGGTCGGGCGCGACGTCGGGCAGCAGGAGCAGGTCAGCGAGATCGGTGCGGCGTCGTGCGAGGAGGACCGCGGACTCGTCGTCGCCGGCGACGGCGACTGCCCGCCGACCCACGGCGGTGCACACGTCCCTGATGCCGGCGACCAGGTCGTCCTCCGATTCGGCGCCCGTCGTCCGCCATCGGCTCACTCCGGTGACGTAGGTGGAGGAGGTGACGGGATGTCCCGCGTCGGCGAGTGCCACGTGGACCGGGATCCCGACGCGACCGAGGGTGCGCACGGTGGCCACCGCCCCGTAGTCCCAGGCGTGGTCGCCGATCATCAGGAGCAGGGCCGGCACGGAGGTGTCGTAGTCGGCGCGGGTCATCAGCACACCTCCATCGCGGCCCGGGCTCATCGTGGCACGACCGCTGGCGGGACGGGAGGCGTCACCGGAGTCTCGGCTGGGTAACAGCACCCGTTCGCCTCTGGGCGGGACGCCGGACCCGAACGTACCCTCGAGGAATGGCTTCCCCCCGGCAGAACTCGAGCGTGCGCGGCACGCGCGTGGGCGCGACCGGGGCGCGGAAACCACCGCCCGAACCGCCGCCCGAACCGGAAGAGGTGGGTGATCCCACCCGGCCCCGGCAGGTTGTGAACTATGTCATGCAGCGCCGTGCGGCCCTCCAGGGTTTGCGCCGCAACGGTTTGCGGGATGACGTCTGCGACGCCGACCCGATGCTGCTGCGCACCGCGAAGTACCACGGGGAGGCGGCCGGACGGCCGTGCCCGGTCTGCCGCAGGGCGGATCTGTCGCAGCTGACCTACACGTTCAGCCCCGAGATGGGTGACACGTCGGGTCGGGTCCGGGCCACCGTAGAACTGAAGACCCTGGCGTACGAGTACGGCGCCTTCCGCGTGTACGTCGTCGAGGTGTGCCGCGACTGCCACTGGAACCACGTGGTTCTGTCGTACGTCCTGGGAGATGGGAACCCGCGAACACCCGCGGGCAGAAGGAGAACTCCGTGATCAACTATCCGCGGTCTGACAAGACCGGAGCGGGCAGGCTGATCCCGTCATGGAAGTTGGTGCTGGGGAGCCTCATCACCGTGGCGGTCATCGGCGCCGGCCTGTTCGCCGTCGCCGTCTACATCCTTCCCGTGCCGCAACCGAACGACGTCGCCATCGCCGAGACCACCAAGGTCATGTACGCCGACGGCAAGACCGAGATCGGCCGTATCGGCGACGTGCGCCGCACGAGCGTTCCGCTGTCGGACGTGCCCGAGGACGTCCAGCTGGCCGTCCTCGCCGCCGAGGACCGGTCGTTCTACGACCACGGGGGCTTCTCG
>CAIWTL010000347.1 GCA_903915555.1 uncultured Micrococcales bacterium
CCGACGCCGGTCGCGAGGTTGGGCAGCAGGGTGGTGTCGAGTCCGGGCTTGAGGTGCAGGCGGTTGTGCAGCACCTCGTTCCATAGGGACGCGGCGCCACCGGAGATTCCGGCGAAGGCGATCTGGCGGCCCGCGGCGTAGCCGGCGGACGCTGCCAGGTTGCCCTGCTGGGAGGCGCGCTGGGTGGCGAATGCGGTGCCGTAGCCGGCGACGATCGCAGTGCTCGCAATGACGACGCGAGCTGTCGTGCCGGGACGGCGTCCGGGCAGGGCGGCAAGGGCCTCGAGGGAGCTCCACGCCGTGGCGGTGAGCTGGTAGTTGATGGTCGCCGTGACGCCGGTGATGATCGCTTGGTCGACCGGCGAGCGGGGGAGCAGCCCGCGCGCGAGGGATCCCGCCACGCTCCAGGCGGCGCCGATGACGCCGGCCTGCGCGGGCAGCTCGGTCGACCAGCGGGTCAGCCAGCCGGGGCGACGCGGGAAGGCCATGTGGTGAGCGTAGGGGGTGCGCGGCAGGGCGTTCGGCCGTTGGGAGGCCCGGGTGGTCGTCCCGGCCCGCGGGCGCGAGTCTCGAGCGGGGTGTCTGATTTGCCAGATTCAAGGGGCCTGAGGCCCTGCGAGAGAGAGACACCGGACCCCCGAATCCCTAGGGTTTGTTCCCATGGGTCCCCGGGTGCATGCGGCGCATCGTGGCCGGTGACCTCGTCCTGCGGTCGGACCTGACCAGACGGACCTTCCTCGGAGGGCTCGCGGCCGGCGCAGCTGTCCTGGTCGCAGCCTCGCCCGCGCAGGCGTTGCTGCCGCGCCCCGCCGCAGCGACACCCACGATTATCTTGCGTCGTCGCGAAGACCTCTTGCGCCTCGTCGTTACCCCGGTCAATGCCACAGTCGACTTGGCGAGCGGTCGCATGACGCCCTCCGCCGAGTATGGAATCCTGCTGGTCTCCTTCGGCCCGCAGTCGGTCGTCGAGCGGGCTGTCGCGAGCGGAGCGGCTGCCGGGGAGGCGCCCAAGGAGGCGCGGCTTTCGGGCCC
The DNA here is from genome assembly GCA_903915555.1 of uncultured Micrococcales bacterium. Classification (GTDB taxonomy): domain Bacteria; phylum Actinomycetota; class Actinomycetes; order S36-B12; genus CAIWTL01. The sequence continues at coordinate 1,033 of CAIWTL010000347.1, forward strand.
GAGTCAACTTGCTTTCTACATTGAATCGCCGGTGTCGTTGACACTGGCGTCGCTGCTGAGGTGGGCAGATCGCGATCAGGTACTCAGCGACGTTGGCGGCTACCTCGATGGAGAGTCTCTCCCCTCCGACATATCGCCGGGCAAGGGTCCGAGCCCGTATGTCACCCAGATCGAGATGCCGTGGTGGCTGGTGCTCTCACCCCACCGAGTCAGTTCATGGACCGAGCAACTTCAGGCGAAGACACGCAACGGGCGCTTCGAGATCTTCCACGCCCGGCTCGGATCGACCATGCCTGGCAGGCAACAGACTGAAGACGAGGCCTACCGCACGGTGCGCGCCATTTGGCTGCGCGACCCCCAGGGTGCTTCGTTGGTGAATAACCCGAACCAGGTGGTCGCCGAGGGGGCGCAGGGACATCCCTGGAGCATGATCCCGACCCCGCGTGATCGCGCCGACCTCCTGCGCCTGTCCATGAAGACAGGTAACGACGAATTCGGCGGTCGCGCCAACGCCATCAAGGCCCGCATCGCGCTATCGCCTCTGGGTGGTCAACTGGTGGCCGAGGGCAATTGGGATGAGCCTGGTGTGTCGTCGCTGGCGTCGTGGCAGCAGCGCATCTGGCAGGGACGTGACACCTACGCCAAGGTCGTGCGGCGCGGCTTTCTCTATCCGTGGGGCTTCAAGGCCGCGGAGATCACCGAAGGCGTGCGTGTCTTCCGCGCGGACGGCGACGGCATCATCCGCGCGTTCTGGGAGAAGCGAGTCAGCATCGCGCTGGCCGAGCCCACCGTCAATCTAGGTGGCGCCGGCACGGCAACCGACGCTGCCAAACGTGGAGCCCTGTTCACCGAGGTCACCTGCCTCACCGTGCAGACGCCCCCGCTTGCTCCGGTCGCGAACTCCACGCCGATCGACGGCGCGTGGGCCGGGATGACGGTGTACACACCGAAGATTCGCACCCGCAACGGTACGTCAGCTTTCCCCTTCGACCTCGTCGGCGTCGATCCCGATGGCAATGAGGTCACCTTCAGCCAGCCCCTGCTCTTCGCCCAGCAGAAGGTGGCCGGAGCGCGTGCCGTGCGCAATGGCGACGGCCGATTCAGTCCGCGCGATCTCACGGACCCCAACTTCTCCGAGGCCGGGGCCGCCCAGTTGCGTGCCTACTACGACGGGTCGGTGCCGTCGACCGACAAGGCGGCGGACTTTGCCGGCAGCGCTGTCAGCTTTGCCAAGAACGCCGCTAAGACGACCGACGCCGAC
>CAIWTL010000348.1 GCA_903915555.1 uncultured Micrococcales bacterium
CCGCGCCCCTAGGGCGTCGCTTCGCCATGACGAGATATTCCCACGCCGCGTGGGAATATCTCCAACTCTTGTGGCCTCGCGTGTCCCCCTATGGCCCCATATTGAGCGTAAACGGGGGCCTGAAGGCCCTACTCACGCTCCACGCGTAGATATTCGAACCCAGTATCGACCACCGCTCAGTCTCTTCGCCTGCTGCACTGCTCAGTGCGCGTGCCCCACACAGCAGGACCTGACGAGTCCCCCCTGGGCCTCGGGATCAGTCGGACGGCGGCGGAAGTGCGCAGTCCGGGTGCCCGCCGCAACTCTCGTGTCGGGCCCGCCGGAACGATTCGGCAAGGGGTTGGTCAGTCCGTGGCGGGGGGAGGCTCTGACTGTCACCCACTATTCCAGGAGTTCATCCCATGAACAGATTCTCCAGTGTCGTTTCCGGCCTGATCGTTGCTGCTTGTGTCGCCGGTGTTCCGGTGTCAGCGCAGGCGGCTCCCACAGAGAACCACCAGGCGAGTCACGGGGTGTCGGCGGGCGACCAGGGCCCGACCGTCGAGTATGACGCGGCCTTCCAGAACGCCTCGTTCGTCAACAATACGAACACGCCCCTGCACATCGTGACCAAGGCGTACAGCCGACCATCGGCAGTTCTCACCATCGAACCCGGGGGCAAAGGGGACATGGGGTATGAGCCCTTCCACAGCATGACGGTCTATGCCGGCCGTGATGCGCAGGGCCCGGTGTGGGCCCAGTTCGGCGACATGAAGACCCGTGTCGAGTCGATGGTCCCGGATGCACGGGGTTACCTGTGGGCCGAGGGTTCGGTGGTGGACCCTGACACTCAGCAGCAGAGCGGATTCAAGATCGCGACTGGGTCCACGGAGAAGCTGGAATTGGCTCGCAAGACCTTCGCCGTGAAGTTCTGGCAGGACGTCGAGCCCGGCTTCTGGATTCCCCACGCGCAGTTCACGTTCGGTGGTCAGTACGAAGAGCAGTTCCCTCGCGAGTCCACGGTCACGGTCAAGAACCGGAGCAAGGGCAGCAGCTACTCGGTCGCGGGTCAGGAGATCGCCTACATGCAGGACACGCGTTTCACCACCGAGACTCCCAGCGCCCCCCGGACCATCGGCCGCATCGATCCCGTCAGCTCGCGCGCTACCTCCTACCCGCCCACTGCCATCACCTTGGCCGCTCCCCCCGAGCGGACGAAGCCCAGCAGCCTGACGTTCAGCGACCCACAGTCCGGACACCAGTACCTCAACGCCCAGAACCTCTGGGGAATGCAGGGGAAGTGGTTCGACCGCTTGGAGCCGCGCAACGGGTCCACCATGACCGTCAAGCGTGAGACCAATCTGGACGGCAAAGCCCATTTCGTGGTCACCATCTACAACCTGTGACAAAGAACGGGTCCCGGGGAGTACCACCGAGTGTGCAACATGAGGTTACTCTTCGACCTCCCCACGGGCAGTCGCTCCCCTGACCGGACGCAAGACTGCAACCGGAATGCACGGACGCCCGAGTCGGTTGATGTGGCGGACCATCTCACGTTGGATGCGCGAGGCGGCAGCGGCGCTCACCGCCCTTTACGATGCAGATCATGCGTCGTCGTCTTTTCGTGCTCGCGGCAACTGCCTTCCTGACCGTGGCCACGCTTACCGTGAGCCCCGGCCGAGCAGAGCAGCCGTCCAAGACCTTCGAGCAGGTGGCGGACTGCATCGAGAACGCCCGAGCCAACTCCTACTGGGACTACTACGACGGCGTACTCGACGAGTCGGACACCACGATCTACCGCTCGGAGGGCAAGACCGAACGCGACTGGCTCACCCAGCGCCGGGTGGTCTTCGGTGACATGGACGGCGGCTTCGCGCGCACGATGCTCTCGGCCCTACGCGCCCGGATGATCGCCTTGCCCGAGGCAGCCGTAGCGGACCTGTGCGACCTCGCGTTGGTCGAGGCACAGTCAGCCCGACGGGCTGCTGGTCGCACCTTGCGTTCCTACCAGGCGGACCCTGCAGTCGCTGCGCAACAGGCCCAGCTGCTACGGTCCGCCCAGTTCTGGAAGGTTCCTCGCGGCTCCGTGGTCTGGCTCGGCGACATCATGTTCGATCGCCTGACCAACAACCTGAGGGCCATGGACTCACTGATCCGTCGTCTCAAGGCGCACGGTGCGGTTTTCATCATGGGCAACCACGAGGAGTACTACCGCCCCCAGGGCTGTAAGCGTGGATCGTGGGGCTGCTTCGCCACGGGCCGCGCCAACTACTCCACCGAGGAGTTCGACGATCTTCTCGCCACGGCGTTCGTCAGGGCCCACTACGACTCCCGCAACCGACTGCTCCACACCCACAACGGAGTCAAGGCCTCTGGGGACGTCCTGCATACCGCCTTCGGCGACCTGTCGGACTTCCGCTCCCGCACCCCGCAGGAGATCGTCCGGTGGATGGGACAGCAGCCCATCGACTACGGCCGCTTCACCAGCTTCCGACCCAGCGATGCAGCCATGGAATTCACGACGATCCTGGATGGCCAGAATCGCATTCGCCAGGCGCACGGTCACAATGCCTGCTTCACCTTCGAGTATCAGTGGGTTTTCCCGCTCAACGCCCGAGTCGGTTTCCATTGTCACCGACTTGCGGCCGCCGCAGTCACCTTCAGCCCCACCGCGAGCTCCTGAGCTCCACCACCACCCGTGATCAACAGTGCAAGCGCGTCAGGGAACCGCCTCTGCCCCACGCGACCCCCGCCTGGCGTTCCCGGAGCCGCGGTGCTTGAATGGGAAATCCGCTGGTAGGCGGTTCGCATCACCGGAGTCGTCCCATGACACTGTCACTTTCTCGCCGGGGGCTGGTCACCCTTTCCGTCCTCGTCATCGCCACCACCTCCGCCACGAGTTCCCCAGCACTGGCGGCGATCGACAGCGAGGACGAGGACG
>CAIWTL010000349.1 GCA_903915555.1 uncultured Micrococcales bacterium
CATGATCACGCCGGACAGGGCGCCGGCCGAACTGCCGACGATCCCCTGGGGCACGAGGTCCGTCTCGGACAGGGCCTGCAGCAGACCCCACTGCACCGCGCCGTGGGAGCCGCCCCCGGCCATGGCGTAGAACACGGGGGGCGGCAGGAGTTCCGCGAGCGGAAGTCTGTCGCCCAGCGACCGGACCCACGGGGGTCTCGCGGCGGGGGAGAACAACTCTGGCGGCGCCACGGGCCCACGTTAGCCCGGTGGATCCGCGGGTGGCCCGGATCAGCGCCCAGGACTGCGGTGGGACATCGCGTGGCCTCCGGAGCGGAAGAGTCGCGGGTCGTCGGTCGCCTCTCCGGGATCGCCCGCGAGGGCGGCTAGGTTCGTCTCGCAGGCGGCGACCTCGTCGGGCCACGATCCGGTGTCGCGCTGATCCTCCGGTAGCGCCCGGTAGGCGTCGAGGGCCCGCTGGTACCGGGTGCGGGCGGCATCCCATGAGCCCAGCCGACCCAGCAGCGCCGCTGCCTCGTGGTCACAGCCGCAGGCCCGGTCCGGGAGGCCGGCGGCCAGGTAGGCCCGCCGGGAGCCGTCGAGCAGCGACAGTGCCTCCACGCTGTCGTCGGGGTCGGCCGGGTGAGCGGCCAGGACGACGGCGAGACTGTGCCGCGCGTCGGCGGCCAGGACCGCGTCATCGGTCGCCTCCGCGGTCGCGAGGGCCCCTTCGAGAGTGGTGCGCGCCGCCGACCGGTCGCCGCCCTGATCCTGCAGCGAGCCGAGGTCGGTCAGCAGTGTGGCCCGCAACTGGGCTCCCCCCGACTCGGTCCCGCTCAGGGTGACCCGGATCAGGTCGATTGCTCCCTGCCTGTCCCCCCGCTGCGCGAGGTTCCACGCGAGGGCGACGGCGACGGCGGTCGCCGAGGAGAGATCCCCCGCGGCCAGGTAGTCGGCGTGGCTGTCCCGGAGCACCGAGGTGGCGTCGTCGTCGCGACCCAGGGCACCCAGCGCCATGCCGAGGACCTGGCGGGCCTGTGCGCGGGTGAGCGCCTGCTCATCGGTGCAGCGCCCGATAGCCGTCAGCGCCAGCCGCGCGGCCTCCTCCGGCCGTCCCTCGGCCAGGACGGTGTCGGCCGCGGCAACCTGCTCGGCGGCGGTGACCATGTCGGGCGATGAGGAGCCCGGGTCCCCCAGCCGCGACGCCACCGCGGCGTGCCGCTTGCGCAGCCACCCCTTCCCGAAGCCGCGGGTGCCCGGAGCGGCGAGGTCGAGAGCGTGCCCGGCGTCCTCCCGGCGACCCAGCGCCAGCAGCGACTCGGCCATCGCGATGCGTGCCGTGGTCGCCAATACGGAGAGGTCGACATCCGACGCGCCGGGTGGTGGAGCGGCGGGACTGATCATGCGCAGCCGACGCTGGTTCTCCCGCTCCTCGTCGCGTTCGGCGAGGTCGAGATAGCGCAACAGTTCCTCGAAGCGCGCGACGGCGGCCCCGTCGTCACCCATGAGGGCCAGCGCACCGCCCAGGCGCAGTTGCGCCACCGCGATCGCCCCCGTGTCGCCGG
>CAIWTL010000350.1 GCA_903915555.1 uncultured Micrococcales bacterium
CCATCGGCAAGGACGAGGCCGTCGATCCGCAGGACCTCAAGGACGGTTGGGGTCTGACCCTCGTGTTCGCCGCCATCGTCGTGGCCACCGTCTCCTGGTTCTCCGCCGACGGTCCCGCGGCGGGCGCCATCGCGCTGGTGACCCAGGGGGTCTTCGGCCTCGCGCACTGGATCCTGCCGATCGCGCTGCTGTGGCTCGCCTGGCGATTGCTGCGTCACCCCGACCAGTTGGGTCTGACCGGTCGTCTCGCCATCGGATGGTCGGCGATCCTCGTGTCTTTCCTCGGGCTGCGGGCCGTCGCGGCCGGCGCCCCCAGCCCCACCCGGGGGCTCGATGCCATGGCGGAGTCCGGGGGCGTTCTCGGATGGCTGGTGACGGCGCCCTTCGTCACGTCCATCGGCACCGTGCTCGCGGTCATCCTCATGCTCGCGCTCTTCTTCGTCGGGGTCCTGATCCTCACCGCCACCCCCTTCAACAAGATCCCTGCCCGGGTACGTGCGCTGAAGGACCGCGTCGGCACTGTGCGAAGGGCGCGCGAGCCCGAAGGGCCGCTCGACGGCGATGAACCCTTCGCAACCCCGGTCGTCGTCGCCACACCGCCCCCGGTCGTCCTTCCCCCCGATCCGCCGACCGAGGAGGTCGAGGTCGAGGTCGTGGCGAAGGCGCCGATCCTGCTCCCCGAGGGTCCCGACACCAAGATCGAGCAGTTGCGTCTCACCGACGACGACTCGTACACCCTTCCCGACCCGGCACTGTTATCACAGGCTCCGCCGGCCCGCCGCGCGACCAAGGCCAACGACGCCGTAGTGGCCGCCCTCACCGAGGTGCTGCGTCAGTTCGACATCGACGCCCGTGTGACGGGTTTCCAGCGCGGTCCCACCGTGACCCGCTACGAGATCGAACTGGGACCTTCCGTGAAGGTCGAACGCGTCACCGCCCTGTCGAAGAACATCGCGTACGCAGTGGCGTCGGCCGATGTCCGAATCCTCAGCCCCATCCCGGGGAAGAGCGCCATCGGCATCGAGATCCCCAACACCGACCGGGAGTGGGTGACCCTCGGGGACCTCCTGCGCTCACCGGGAGCGACATCGGACCATCACCCCCTGCTGGTGGGCCTCGGCAAGGATGTCGAGGGCCTGGACGTGTGCGCCAACCTGGCCAAGATGCCGCATCTGCTCGTCGCGGGGGCCACGGGTGCGGGCAAGTCCTCCTGCATCAACGCGTTCATCACATCCCTCCTCATGCGCGCCACGCCGAGTGAGTTGCGCTTGATCCTGATCGATCCCAAGCGGGTCGAACTGACGGCCTACGACGGCGTTCCGCACCTGATCACGCCCATCATCACCAATCCCCGCCGTGCCGCGGATGCCCTGCAGTGGGTCGTCAAGGAGATGGACCTGCGCTACGACGACCTGTCGTCGTACGGATTCCGCCACATCGACGACTTCAACCGCGCGGTCCGCTCCGGGACCCTCAAGCCCCCGCCCGGTGTCGAGCGGGTCCTCGAGCCATACCCGTACCTGCTGGTGATCGTGGACGAGTTGGCGGACCTCATGATGGTCGCGCCCCGGGACGTCGAGGACTCGATCGTCCGGATCACCCAGCTGGCGCGCGCCGCCGGTATCCACCTGGTGCTCGCCACGCAACGACCCAGCGTCGACGTCGTCACCGGCCTGATCAAGGCGAACGTCCCCAGTCGTCTCGCCTTCGCAACGTCGAGTCTCGCCGACAGTCGCGTCATCCTCGATCAGCCGGGGGCCGAGAAACTCGTCGGACAGGGCGACGGGCTCTTCCTCCCGATGGGTGCGAGCAAGTCGGTCCGCATCCAGGGCGCCTTCGTGGCCGAGTCCGAGATCCGGGCGGTAGTGACCCACTGCCGGGAACAGATGCAGCCGCGTTACCGCGACGACGTCATCTCCGCCGGATCCCAGAAGGGTGACGTGGACGAGGAGATCGGGGACGACCTGGATCTGCTGTGCCAGGCCGTGGAGCTCGTGGTCGACACGCAGTTGGGTTCGACGTCGATGCTGCAACGCCGACTACGGGTCGGTTTCGCCAAGGCGGGTCGGCTCATGGACATCATGGAGGTGCGCGGGATCGTCGGGCCCTCGGAGGGTTCCAAGGCCCGCGAGGTGCTCGTGAAACCGGACCAGGTCGGGGAGATCATCGCGGCCCTCCGCGGTGAATGAGCGAGACCCGTCGACCGGGCCATACGCTGGGAAGGTGTCCGACCAGCGCACCATCGCGCTCCTGACCCTCGGATGTGCGCGCAACGACGTGGACACCGACGAGCTTGCGGCGGTCCTCAGTGCGGACGGCTACCGCATCGTCGCCGGGGACGACGACACCGCCGATGTGGTCATGATCAACACGTGCGGGTTCGTGACGGAGGCCAAAAAGGAGTCCATCGACGCGATCATCGGGGCGGCCGGCGACGGGCGCCCCGTCGTCGCGGTCGGGTGTCTCGCCGAGCGGTACGGCCGTGAACTGGCCGACGAACTGCCGGAGGCGGCCGCCGTCGTCGGATTCGACGGCTACGCGGGCATCGGCCGCACCGTCGAAGCGGTGCTGGCGGGGGAGAGCATCGAATCCCACGAGCCGGTCGATCGCCGCACCCTGCTCCCCCTCTCGCCGGTCGCTCGCCCGGGAGTCTCCACCCCACCGGGTCACGCTCCCGGGCTCGACCTGCCCGGTACCTCCAGGGTGCGCCTCCGATCCGGACCCGTCGCGCCGGTCAAGATCGCCTCGGGGTGCGACCGCAGGTGCGCGTTCTGCGCCATCCCGCGGTTCCGAGGCGCCTTCGTTTCGCGGCGCCCGACCGACATTCTCGACGAGGTCAGATGGTTGGCGGCCGACGAAGGTGTCCGTGAGGTCGTCCTCGTGAGCGAGAACTCGACCTCGTACGGTAAGGACCTGGGTGCACCCCGGCTGCTCGAGACACTGTTGCCCGACCTCGCGGCTGTCGACGGTCTCGACCGGGTGCGCGTGTCCTACCTGCAGCCGGCCGAGACCCGCGACAGTCTTGTCGCCGTCATGACGGGTACCCCCGGGGTCGTGCCGTACTTCGACCTCTCCTTCCAGCACGCCAGTGGTCCACTCCTTCGACGGATGCGCCGGTTCGGCGACGCGGAGTCGTTCCTGGGTCTCATCTCGGACATCCGCCGTCGCGCACCCGAGGCCGGTATCCGCAGCAACGTCATCGTGGGCTTCCCCGGTGAGACGGAGGCCGACGTCCGAACCCTTATGGACTTCGTGTCCGAGGCGGAGATGGACGCGGTCGGTGTCTTCGCCTACTCCGACGAGGACGGGACCGAGGCGGTCGACCTGGCCGGCCATGTCGACGTCGACGAGATCCGCGAGCGCGTCGCCGCCGTCGCCGCGCTGACCGACGAGGTCAGTGCAGCGCGTGCCCGGCAGCGCCTCGGTGACCGGGCAACAGTCCTCGTGGAGTCGGTCTCGGACGCGGGAGCCCGCGGCCGCTGCGCGTTCCAGGGCCCCGAGGACGCCGATACCCTCGTTGCCGGCGATCGCACCGCTGTGGGGGACATGGTCGAGGTGGTCATCACCGGTTGCGACGGGGTCGACCTCGAGGCCCGGGCTCTGCCATGACCGACGCCGCCGAGATCTCGCCGGGCAAACCGTCCAACGTCAACGTGCCCAATGCGCTGACCGCGCTGCGACTGCTGCTGGTGCCGGTCTTCGGTTGGCTGCTGTTGGCCGAGGACGGTGACGACTCCGGGCTACGACTGGCTGCGGCGGCGGTTTTCGTGATCGCCAGTATGACCGACTATGTCGACGGGGCCCTCGCGCGACGCCACAACCTGGTCACGACCTTCGGCAAGGTGGCCGACCCCATCGCGGACAAGGCGCTGACCGGTGTGGCGCTGGTGGGCCTGTCGATCCTGGGAGAGCTGCCCTGGTGGGTCACCGTCGTCATCATCGGCCGTGAGGTGGTGGTGACCGTGATCAGGTTCGTGGTCATCAAGGACGGTGTCATCCCGGCGAGCCGGGGTGGCAAGGCCAAGACCGTCAGCCAGATGATCGCCATCCTCCTCTACGTGTTACCTCTCGCGGGGCCATGGCTCACGGTCCGTGCGGTCATCATGGGGATCGCTGTCGTCCTGACCGTGGCGACCGGGATCGACTACGTAGGGCGCGCCGTCGCCGTCCGGCGGCGCGGTGAGCTGATCCGAGAGGCATTCGGGCCGCCGTGAGCCTCGTCGCGGAACTCACCACCGCGGGCCTCACGGTGGCGGCCGCCGAATCGCTCACCGGTGGGGCGGTCTGCGTCGAACTGACACGGATCCCGGGGAGTTCACGGGTGTTCCTCGGCGGTGTCATCGCCTATTCGGTGTCGGCGAAGGAGCAGGTGCTGGGCGTCGACCCCGCTCTCCTGTCACGGACGGGACCCGTGCATCCCGACGTCGCGCGCGCCATGGCGGCGGGGGTGGCGCGACTGATGGGCGCCGATATGGGTGTCAGCACGACGGGGGTGGCCGGACCCGAACCACATGGCGGTCATGAGCCCGGCGACGCGTTCGTGGGGTGGTGGACGGCGCAGCGGTCCGGGGCGCTTGCAGTGCGCATCCCGGGCTCCCGCGACGCCATCGTGGCCGGTGTGACGGCCGTCGCCGTCGCACTGGTGCGGCAACTGGCGACATCGGGTGCGCCGGATCCACCCACCCTCGGATCTGGTGTCGTGGCCTGTTCGTGATCTCGATCTGCCCCGACGGGTCGGGAATGTCCGAGGGATGTTCGCGGTTGACCCCGGATGTGTGTGAAGCGGATCGGTACCGGGCGGTTGTCGGACCGAGGAGGTAGGGTCGAGAGCACGTCGCCGGAGCCACGGCCCCGGTGGCGGGAGTGGCCCGGAACGCGCACGTGATGGACGTGGATGGCCGACAGTCCGGTGACTGGCAGCCAGTGGTTGACAGCACGGAGGAACTCCCGGTGAGCCGGGCGGAAAGGAGGTGGGTCGCATGATCGTGGTGAGACAGATCATCGGAGCGGAACTCCGCAGGCGGCGACAGGATCAGGGGCGGACCCTTCGCGAGGTGTCCAGCGACGCCAAGGTGAGCCTCGGCTACCTGTCCGAGGTGGAGCGGGGCCAGAAGGAAGCCTCCTCCGAACTGTTGTCCGCCATCTGCGGCGCCCTCTCGGCGCCCCTGTCGGATGTGCTGGCCGCGGCCAGCAAGGAAGCCGCCTTCCAGGAGGCGTTGGCGTCCCGTACATCGCGGGCGGCCCACATCCTGGCGGCCTGACGCTTCCATGTCGATGTTCCGGTGGTACGCCGACCCGAGTGCGACCGAAGGGCGGACCGTTCTGGTCCACTCCCTCTCGGGATTCATGGACGCCGGGTCGGCGGCCCAGATCGCGGTGAAC
>CAIWTL010000351.1 GCA_903915555.1 uncultured Micrococcales bacterium
CTGACTCGGACAGTCCGCGCTGTTGGAGTTCACCGTCTCCGCAGTGGCGGGCGCCCCGACCAGCCCGAGCGCGGCGAGCCCTGCCGCAGCGGCCAGAGAGACGACACGAGCAAGCATGGGAACCTCCCCGCCCGATCGCGGCGACCGCACCTGTCCAGATGCACCCTCAGGCTCCGCGAGCCTACCAACCGAGCCTGCCTCTCCCTGCTGCTCACCACAGACTGTCGAGCAGTTGCTCGTGACCACGCGAACGGGCCGTCCCCGGGTATACCCAGGGACGGCCCGTTCGGCGCGCTCAGGTGTCGATCAGATGTCGTAGTACATCTCGAACTCATGCGGATGCGGACGCAACCGGATCGGGTCGATCTCGTTGGTTCGCTTGTAGTCGATCCACGTCTCGATCAGGTCCGGCGTGAACACGTTGCCCTCAGTGAGGAAGTCGTGATCGTCCTCGAGAGCATTGAGCACACCCTCCAGCGACGACGGCACCTGCGGGATGTCGGCAGCCTCGTCCGGCGGCAACTCGTACAGGTCCTTGTCGACGGGAGCGACCGGCTCGGTCTTGTTCTTGATGCCGTCGAGCCCGGCCATCAGCATCGCGGAGAACGCCAGGTACGGGTTGCTGGACGGGTCGGGAACGCGGAACTCGATGCGCTTGGCCTTGGCGTTGGAGCCCGTGATCGGGATCCGGATGCACGCCGAACGGTTCCGCTGCGAGTACACGAGGTTCACCGGAGCCTCGAACCCGGGCACCAGGCGGTGGACCGAATTCGTGGTCGGGTTGGTAAACGCAAGCACCGCAGGGGCATGCGCGAGCAGGCCGCCGATGTACCAACGGGCGGTGTCGGACAGACCGGCGTAGCCGAGCTCGTCGTAGAAGAGCGGCTCGCCGTCCTTCCACAGCGACTGGTGGCAGTGCATGCCCGAGCCGTTGTCCCCGAAGAGCGGCTTGGGCATGAACGTGGCCGTCTTGCCCGCGTTCCAGGCGACGTTCTTGATCACGTACTTGAACAACATGACCTGGTCGGCCGCATGCAGCAGGGTGTTGAACTTGTAGTTGATCTCCGCCTGGCCGGCGGTGCCGACCTCGTGGTGGGCACGCTCCACCTCAAGCCCGACGTCCATCAGGGTCGACGACATCTGGTCGCGCAGATCCGCGTAGTGATCGACCGGCGGCACGGGGAAGTATCCACCCTTGTACCGCGTCTTGTAGCCGCGGTTGCCGCCCTCTTCCTCGCGACCGGTGTTCCACGCTCCCTCGATCGAGTCGATGAAGTAGTAGCCGGCGTTCTGCTTGGTCTCGAAGCGGACGTCGTCGAAAACGTAGAACTCGGCCTCGGGGCCGAAGTAGGCCGTGTCGGCGATCCCGGTCGAACGCAGGTAGTTCTCCGCCTTGGCAGCGATCTGACGGGGATCGCGCGAGTAGGGCTCGTCGGTGAAGGGGTCACGGATCGAGAAATTCATGACCAGCGTCTTCTCGGCCCGGAAGGGATCGATGTACGCGGTGGCGGGGTCCGGGATCAACTTCATGTCGGACTCGTGGATGGCCTGGAACCCACGGATCGATGATCCGTCGAACATCTGGCCATCGGTGAAGAACGAGTCGTCCACGCTCTCGACCGGCACGTTGAAGTGCTGCATGACGCCGGGCAGATCGCAGAACCGGACGTCGATGAACTTGACGTCCTCGTCCTTGACGTACCGCAGCACGTCGTCAGAGTTGTTGAACATTCACCCTCCTAGGTGTCCGGATGGCTCCGGGAGTCGCGCGGTGTGGCACCAGTCCGATGACCCAGTGTGCCCCGCTCAGTCTCCCTGACAGTAGGAGGGGGTCATTAAGTGTCGGTCTCCGATGTGTTTCGGGAATGTTAAGCGCGGCCCTCGCGAGCGTCCGCGTTGCGCCGCGGGGTCCGAGTGGCGGTGCGCGGTGTGGCGGCTACCGTGGAGGCGTGGACAGACGAGCGCTCGGGTCGTGGCTCATGGCTCCCGGCCAGGCCCCTGAGCTGATCGATACGCGCGAGCAGGACTACCGCGGTCAGCGCCTGGGACTCCCCGAGTCCGGGCCCGGGTCCGTGAGTCCCGTTGCCCGTCGTGTCATCGCCCTCGCCATCGACTGGCTCGCCGCCATGGTGGTCGCGTCCTTCTTCGCCGGGTATGGGTCAGACGGCTACGCGCTGGTGACTCTCGCGATCTTCGCGGTCCAGACGACCGCACTGCAATGGCTGATGGGTTCCAGTTTCGGCCAGCGCCTCACGGGCGTGGCGGTGGTGCGGGTCGATGGTCGACGATTGGGAGTCCTCCCTCTGGTCGGTCGCACCGCTCTGGTGTGCCTGGTGATCCCGGCGGTCATCTGGGACAAGGACACCCGCGGCCTGCACGACCGACTCGCGCGCACGGTCTGCGTGCGACGCTGATCGGCCCGGCGTCACAACGCGGGGTCACAGGGTCACAGGGTCACAGGGTCACAGGGCATAGAAGACCCGGTCGACCACTTGTCGGGCACGGCGTGTCACCCGGCGATAGTCCTCGACGAGCAGCTGCGCGTCCCCCTGCTGGTACCCCATCAGGTGCGCCACGAGCGCCAGCCGCGCAGGATCCTTGGGCACCTGATCGCCTGGTTTGCCCGTTGCGAGCACGATGGCGTTGCGGATGCGTGTCGCGATGGACCAGGCGTCATGGAGCATCTCCGCGTCGTCGGCGTCGAGGAGACCGGCCACCGTGGCCTCGCGAAGTGCCGGAAGTGTCCGGGTCGTCCGCAGCTCCGGGAGACGGTGACCGTGCTGCATCTGGAGCAGCTGCACCGTCCACTCGACGTCGGACAGTCCGCCGGGACCCAACTTGGTGTGAAGGGCCGGGTCCGCCCCCCGCGGTAGTCGCTCGGACTCCATCCGCGCCTTGAGCCGCCTCATCTCGCGTACGTGGTCTGCCGACAAGCCACCGGCGGGGTACCGCAGCGGATCGATGAGCGCCAGGAACTCCTCGCCGAGGCCGGGATCCCCCGCGACGGGAGTGGCCCGCAGTAGTGCCTGCGCCTCCCACGGGGACGACCACCGCTCGTAGTAGGCCCGATAGGACGCCAACGACCTCGACATCGGTCCGTTGCGGCCTTCCGGGCGCAGGTCGGCGTCGACCAGCAACTCCGGGTCCGGTGAGGGCAGCGCAAGGAGACGGCGCAGTTCGTTGGCGACGGCGATCGCCTGCCGCGTCGCCACGTCGTCCGGCACCCCGGGCAACGGGTCGTGCACGAAGAGGACGTCCGCGTCTGAGGCATAGGACATCTCTCGCCCACCGAAGCGTCCCATCCCGACCACGAGGAAACGGATGCCCAACTTGTCGTCTCCCGCGACTGCTGACACGGCGACCTGGAGCGCCGCGGTGACCGTTGCGGCGGTGACATCGGTCAGTCCCACGGCGGTGCGCACCGGGTCGTCCTCGACCACGCAGTCAGCGACGGCCACCCGGAAGAGCTCCCGACGGCGGAACACCCGGACCGCCGCGATGGCGCTCTGTGGATCGTCGTGGCGAGCGGCCGAGGCCATGGCCTCGGACTCCAGCGCCGCCGGCGGCCGGGTGGTCAGGTCGGTGCCCTCGGCGAGCATGGCCACCGCCTCAGGGGCACGCAGCAGCAGGTCCGAGGCGTAACGGCTCGATCCCAGGATGACCGCCAACCGGTGCGCGGCGACCGACTCGTCACGCAGCAGCCGGAGGTACCAGGGCGTGGCTCCCAATGCGTCCGAGACCATACGGAACTTGAGCAGCGCCGCATCGGGGTCCGGGCTGTCGGCGAACCAGCCGAGCAGCACGGGCAGCAGCGTGCGCTGGATCGCGGCCCGACGGCTCACCCCGGCGGTGAGTGCCTCCAGGTGCCGCAGAGCGGACGTGGGATCACGGAAGCCCAGGGCGACGAGTCGCTCTCCCGCCGCCTCCGGCGTGAGGCGCACCTCGCCGGGCTCGAGTCGGGCCACTGCCTGAAGAAGCGGCCGGTAGAAGAGCTTCTCGTGGAGTCGCCGCACCTCGCGGCGAACCTCACGCCACCGTTCGGCGAACTGCTGCTCCGGACCGACCCGGAAGCCGAGGGAGCGCGCGACGCGGCGCAGATCCCGCTCGCCGTCGGGCACCACATGGGTGCGCTGGAGCCGGTACAGCTGGAGACGGTGCTCGAGCGTCCGCAGGAACTGGTACGCGGCGGCCAGTCCGGCGGCGTCCTTGCGCCCCACATACCCGTAGTTGGCGAGCGCCTCGAGGGCCAACATCGTGTTCGGGGTCCGCACCATGGCGTCTCCACGGCCATGGACCAGTTGCAGCATCTGGACGCTGAACTCCACATCCCGTAGACCGCCGGGGCCCAGTTTCAGTTGCCGCTCGGCGGAGCGGCCGATCGCCACGGAATCCTCCACACGGCGACGCATGGCCTGCACGTCCTCGACGAAG
>CAIWTL010000352.1 GCA_903915555.1 uncultured Micrococcales bacterium
CGACCAGCCACGTCCATCACGTCGTTTTCACCCAGCTCTGGACCCGCATCGGGCGGCACAAATGTGCTCATCACCGGACAAGGATTCACGGGTGCGACGGCCGTCCGTTTCGGGCCTGATGCCGCAACGTCATTCACCGTTATCGATGACACGTCAATCACCGCGACCGCACCCGCGCGCACGCCGAGCAGTGTCACCCTGAGCGTCACGACAGCCGAGGGAACGGCCAACAGTGTGGGCAGTTACCAATATCTGCCCACGGTCCCTTCTGCGCCGACGTCGGTGCTCGCTGCCGCACTGCCCGGGTCCGCCCGGGTGGCATGGCAGGCACCCGCCTACACCGGCGGCGTGCCGGTAACCGGCTACACCGTGACGGCTGCGCCTGGAAGCGCCACATGCACAACGTCGGATCTCGCCTGCACCGTGCCGGGGCTGACCGACGACTCGACGTACACCTTCACGGTGGTGGCGACGAATTCCGTGGGTGACTCCGTGGCGTCTGGAGCATCTGCCGCTGTGACTCCCTCGGTATCCGCCGTCATCGCTGTGTCATCGGCGCCGACGAATGTCACCGCCACACGCGCATCGGGCTCCGCTGTCATCGCCTGGGAGCCACCGAGCGTGAACGGGACTTTCCCCGTGACGTACTACCGCGCAACCGCCAGCCCCGGGGGCTCGACGTGCCAGGTTGCCGCACCGAGCCTGACCTGCACCCTGCCAAGCCTTGTCAACGGGTCGACGTACTCCATCGACGTCGTGGCTCTCACCGGAGCGGGCTGGGGTACGCCGGCCTCAGTTAACGTCACGCCCGCCGCTGCGCCGGCGGCGCCATCACCTCCGGGCGTGACCGCGGGCGACGGTGCGGTGACGGTCACGTGGTCGGCGCCTGATGACACGGGTGGCTTGCCCCTGACCGGCTATGTCGTGCAGGTCTCGACGAGTCCAGCGGGGAGTTTCTCGGCGGCTGCGGGTGCCTGTGCGACCCCCGGTCTCGTGACGTCGTGCACTGCATCACCGCTGAGCAACGGGACGACCTACTACTTCCGTGTCGCCGGCATCAATGCTGTTGGCACCGGCACTGCCTCCTCCGTCTCAAGTGCCGTCACGCCGGTTGCTCCGCCACCGCCGCCTCCGCCGCCACCCGGTGGAGGAGGAGGAGGCGGCGGAGCACCCGCACCGGCGCCTTCGCCTTCGCCCAGTGCCTCGGCGTCACCGTCGCCCAGCGCGTCGCCTTCGCCGTCGCCGACACCTGAGCCCAGTCCCTCTCCGGTGCCCGCGCCGGATCTTCCCCCGGGCGAGGCCCAGGGAGTCGTGGGTGGTCAGCCCGATCCAAACCTGCGCACCGAGGCGGCCGGAGGGCAATTGCTCGTCAGCGGGACGGGCTACTCCGTGTCCCTCGGGGCTACGAGCGCCAGTGGCGTTGGCCAACAGGTGGCCAACGATGGCGTGCTGCACGTACCCACCGGTGGAGTGCTGCAACTCGGCGGATCGGGCTTTGCACCGGCGGGGACCGTCGATGTGTTCCTCGATCCGCCCACGACGAGCGGCCTTGCCTTCGTGCTGGCTCGACTCCTGCCACGTGCCAGCTACTCCCTGGGTCGCCTGAGCGTTGATGCGGATGGAGTGATCTCCGGTCGCATCGAGATCCCGGCCACGATGCCCCCGGGCGACCGGGTGCTGCAGCTTGTCGGACTGACGAGCGACAACCGGGTTCTTGTCCTCTCGCTCGGCATTCAGATTGCAGTGCCGGTGGCCCCATCCATTGTGATCGGCGCGACGCGTGGACAGGGCGCACAGAAGCAGACGGTGACCGTGTCGGGATCTGCGTCGGGACTTGCTGGTCGCACGCTGACCGTGCGCGTGCGCAATGGGGGCCAGGTTAGCTACACCACCCACCCCTTGCGGCCCACGGTCCGCAATGACGGGAGTTTCACCACGCGTATCAGGTCGACGAAGGCGCTGCGGCTCTATGTGAGTCTCGTCGTCGATGGCGTGCACATACGGTCCAATGCCGTACTCGTGCGTGCGGCGCGCTGACGCCCCCGGCCAGTGTCAGGCCGCGACGTGCGGCTCCAGCCGCGCCATGAGCGCATCAGGAATCCGAATGGGCCGCCCCGTCTGCGGATCCACCACCGCCATGAGAGTCTTCGCCTCGGCGGCGACGTCACCGTCCTCATCCAGGATGCGGTAGCTAATCGTGTACGACGTACGCGCCATTGAGGTGATGGCGATCTCGATGCGCACCGGCTCGGGGGAGTGACCCAGCGGCTTGCGGTGCCGGATCTCCTGACTCACCACGATCTGCGCGAAGTCGGCACTCACTACGGCATCCAGGTCGCCGATGAGGCCCATTCGGGCTTCCTGCAGGTAATCGTGATAGGCCACGTTGTTGACGTGGCCCAGAGGATCGAGATCGCTGAAGCGTCGATAGACGGGCACGGTAAGCATGAGGGCAGCGTAGGGGGAGTTCGGGAGCAGTTGACCTGACACAGCCGTCGGTTGCGGGCACCATGGGGTCCATGTCGTCACGTGCCGTCGCTGCCCTCCTCGCTCTTGTCCTGCCCCTGGGGCTGGGTGTCACCGCTCCCCACGTCGCCCAGGCCGGTCCGGTCACGCCAGACGTCGTGAACGGGCGTACGCCCGAGCCGGGGGAGTTCGGCTTCCTCGCGGCGGTGAAGGTGTCCAGTGGCGGCAGTGGCTACTACTCCTGCGGGGGCTCCTTCGTCTCAACGACTCAGGTGGTCACGGCAGCCCACTGCTTCTACGACGACAAGGGCAAGCGACTGACGAGCGCCTCAGCGGCTCCAGGAGACGGCACCACGTGGCCCTCAAACTTTGTGAGCGCGTCCAAGATCGAAGTTCACGCGCAGTACTCGCCGTCCGCGGAGTCCTACGACATCGCTCTGATCACGCTGTCGAAGCCGATCTCGGGAGTGACGACCGTGTCCATCCCGACGTCCACCCAGTGGGCATCACTGACGTCGGCTGGATCCAAGGTGAAGTCCGCAGGCTGGGGCACGACATCGTCCGGTGGCAGCTCACCTGACGATTTCCTCGTAGCGGACCTCACGGTCATACCCGACTCGGTGTGCGGTAGCTCGGGAGCCACTTACAAAGTCGGGTCCTTGACCTACCACGGACTGGGTAGCGGCTTCATCGCCTCGCAGATGCTGTGCGCGGGCGGTGCGACCGCGTCGGGCAAGCCCATTGACACCTGTCAGGGGGACTCCGGTGGCCCGCTCGTCTCGGGCACGACCCTCGTGGGCATCGTCAGCTGGGGCTACGGCTGCGGGGGCTATGACGAGGGCGAGCCCATCACCCTCACGCCCGGTGTCTACACGCGCCTGGCGACGTTCCTGCCGTGGCTGGCAGACCGGGGTGTCGTCCCCGATGACGTCGGGGTGCCCGGTGCGCCGACCGGCGTCAAGGCCGTGGCCGACAGCACGACCACGGCAACCCTCAGCTGGACGGCACCTGCCAGTGATGGTGGCTCGCCGATCACGAGTTACCTCGTGGAGCAGACGGTCGATGGCGGTGCCTGGGAGAGCCTTGGCGACACGTCCGACGACGCGGTCAGCGTAGGAATCATCGAGATGACGCCGGGAGCGACCTACCAGTTCCGAATCTCGGCGATCAACGCATCGGGCGTGGGAGCGGCATCGCAGCCCAGTGCGCCGCTGACCATGCCGACGTCTGTCCTCACGACCCCGGGGTCTGTGGCCGGCTTCATCAAAGGTGCGTTCGTCAAGAAGGGTCGCAACTACCAGGTCGTCGTGGACTGGAATCCGCCGGCCGATGATGGCGGCGCGGAGATCACCGGATACCTCGTGCGCGTGGGATCAGGATCCAACTGGAGTTCCTGGTCCCCCCTCGATGAGCCCTCCACCTTCGTCACCGGGCTGCGCCCCGGAGTCAAATACAAACTGCAGGTGAAGGCGGTGAACTCCCAGGGGCCGGGCACCGTGGCGTCCTACAGTCTGAACCCGCCTCGCCGCTAGGGCCCGAATTCGGACATTCGTCGGGACTTAGCCTCCCGGGCACCGATAGCCTCGCCGAGTCTGAGGGAGGGTCATGGGTGGGGTGTCCGACCGGCTGCCGGCGATCTCGCGCCGCGGGTTCCTTGGCGGCCTGGCAGCGGGCGCTGTCGTCATCGCCATCCCCGGCACTGCCAAGGCCGTGGTCTACCCGGCC
>CAIWTL010000353.1 GCA_903915555.1 uncultured Micrococcales bacterium
CCAGATCGACGAAGGAACCGCGACGAAATCCCATCGATTCAGACAATCGAGTCACTGTTTCGATGTACGCATCCACGGCAGGTCGACTTGAAGTGCCGATACCGGAGTTGAACTCACCATCACCCCATTCCCCCCGCCGGTAGATCTGGGTGAACACCTGCTCAGTCGTCATGCGTCGATTCCGCATCCTGAGGCGGGTGACCTGCCACCGATTCCGGTACCGGCGCACCCAGCCAGGTTCGAGTCCCCCGAGCTTCCGCCGGAACTGGTTCTGATTCCGCCGCACCCGTTCTCCCATCGCCACGGTCATCCTGCCATCAGGGACACGTCGCCACTCCCAACCGGGTCGACCAATCCGGCTCGGGCGCGATACCGCACCCTAGACTCACGAGGGAACGCTGGCCGTCGGGCCTCAATCACGAGGCACCGGAGAGGGCCCGCGCAGCGCCGGGGGGGGCGCGTTACCCTTTCGGAGAACTATCTCAGGGGTTCACATGCTCGAGGCCACCGATCTCACCGATGGCACCGTCCTGGTCACCGGGGGCACGGGGTCCTTCGGCTCCACCATCGCTCGCCAGTTGCTCTCCGCCGGGCATGTCGGTCAAGTGCGCATCCTCTCGCGAGACGAAGCGAAGCAGGACGACCTGCGTCGATGGCTCAACAACCCTCGAGCCCGTTTCTACGTCGGTGACGTTCGCGACTACCGGAGCGTGGACGATGCCATGCGAGGCGTGGACTACGTGTTCCATGCTGCTGCTCTCAAACAGGTTCCATCGTGCGAATTCTTCCCCCAACAGGCGGTCGCGACCAACGTTCAGGGATCCGACAACGTGGTTCGCGCGGCGGCGGAGAACGGTGTGAGGTCGGTCGTGTGCCTGAGCACCGACAAGGCCGTGTATCCGATCAACGCCATGGGTATGTCCAAGGCATTGATGGAGAAGGTGGCGCAAGCGTTCGCCCGCAACCACCCCGACAGCGACACCGTCGTAAGCGTCGTCCGCTACGGAAACGTCATGTATAGCCGAGGTTCAGTGATTCCCTTGTTCGTAGAACAACTGCGCCACGGGAAGCCGCTCACGGTGACCGACCCCTCCATGACCCGCTTCCTCATGTCGCTGCAGGAATCGGTCGACCTGGTCACCTATGCCTTCACCAACGCCGAGCCAGGGGATCTGTTCGTTCGGAAGGCTCCTGCTGCGACCATCGCGGATCTCGCCCGCGCCGTAGCGTCAGCGATGGGATACTCGGAGCCCGACATTGAGGTCATCGGTACCCGGCATGGTGAGAAGGTCTATGAGGTGCTGCTCAGCCGCGAAGAGCGAGCGCGCGCGTCCGACGAGGGCGACTACTTCCGTGTTCCGCTGGATGGGCGTTCCCTGAACTACCACGTCTTCACAGATCAGGGCCAGCGTGACGTTCTCTTGCAGGATGATTACACCAGCCATAACACCCAACGACTCACGGTGGACGAGACCCGGGACCTGGTGGCGGCACTCCCCGAGATGAAGAGAGCCCTGGCAGACTGGCGCTCGTGAAGATCGCGGTTACAGGGCCAGAGGGATTCATCGCCTGGCACACGCGTTGCGCCCTCCGCGCCCGCGGTGGCGGGGATGCTGTCCATCTAGACCGTGATCACTTTGACGATCCGGCCCTGATGGCCAAGGCGCTCGTGGATGTCGATGCGGTCGTGCACCTGGCAGGGGTGAACCGTGCAACCGACGACGACACGATCCGACGGGTCAATCCCTGGCTTGCGGAGCAGTTGGTCGCCGGCCTTCAACTACTGGACAGGCCGGTCCCCGTTGTTTACGGCAACAGTGTCCACGCCGACGGCGATTCGATATTCGGCATGGCCAAGCGAGAGGCAGCGGGGATCCTGGCGCGATATGGCGCGGAGTCCGGGGCCACGGTCACCGATGTCGTTCTGCCCAACATCTTTGGCGAGTGGGGCCGGCCCTTCCATAACTCCGTGGTCGCTACATTCAGCCACCAGTTGGCGCGCGGCGAAAGCCCACGCATCGAGATCGACAGGGAGCTCCCTCTGCTGCATGTCCAACGGGCAGCGGACGTATTGTTGGCGGCCGCAGCCAGCCCGAAGGGCGGCCGAGTTGATCCCGCGGCCACGACGATGTCGGTGACCGAGGTCCTCGAGCAGATCGCCACCATGGCTGCGTCCTATCGCGGTGGCGACCTCCCTGATCTCGGCGATCCGTTCACACGGGACCTCTTCAACACCTACCGCTCCTATACGTTTCCGTCGTCTTGGCCCATCCATCCAGAGGTCCGCGGTGACCAGCGCGGTGAGTTGTTCGAGACGGTGCGGGCCCGCGGCGGCGAAGCGCAGGTGTTCTTCTCGACCACTCGCCCCGGATTCACCCGGGGTCAGCACTACCACCTGCACAAGGTCGAACGGTTCCTGGTGCTGCGGGGCACGGGGGTCATCAGGCTGCGCAAGTTGTTCTCCAACGAGGTGGTCGAGTTCCCAGTCTCGGGCGAGAGGCCCGCGATCGTGGATATGCCCACCATGTGGGTCCACTCCATCACCAACACCGGAGACGACGACCTCCTCACCCTCTTCTACGCCGACGAACTCTTCGATCCGGAGCATCCGGACACCTACGCAGAGGAAGTCTGATGAAGGTTCTGACCGTCGTCGGGACTAGGCCCGAGATCATCCGCCTTGCGCGGGTCATGGCCCGCTTGGACGCAACACCCGGTATCGAGCATGTGCTGGTCCACACCGGGCAGAACTGGGACCACCAACTCAACGGTGTGTTCTTCGATGAGATGGAACTGCGCCCACCGGACTACGTTCTGGACGTGTCGACGGAATCGCTGGGAGCCACCCTCGGGGACGTGATCAGCAAGATCGAGCCCGTGCTTCTGGCCGAGAAGCCGGATGCCTTCCTGGTGCTGGGCGACACCAACAGCGCGCTGTCGCTGATCATGGCCAAGCGGCTGCAGATCCCTACGTATCACATGGAGGCCGGCAACCGGTGCTTCGACGAGAACGTCCCCGAGGAGACGAATCGACGCTTGGTCGATCACACGGCCGACTTCAACCTTCCGTACACGGAGCATGCTCGCCGCAACCTGCTGGCCGAAGGTCTTCATCCGCGGCGCATCCTGTTGACCGGCTCGCCCATGCGCGAGGTTCTGGACCATTACGACGACAAGATCCGCGCCAGCACTGC
>CAIWTL010000354.1 GCA_903915555.1 uncultured Micrococcales bacterium
GTTGGGCGGGGGTGGCCAACCGGAACACCCGACCCACAGCGAGGGGTTGGACCCGGGTGCGGGCCAACACCGACGACACCGGACCTCCGCCAGCGCCATCGCGGTCGTCGATCAGGACGCCGGTATGGGTGCCGGCGCACAACGCGAACCGCAGTGCCGCGTCTCCCAACGTGACCGCCGCCCCCTTGCTGGTGGTGGCGGTCGCTCGGGGGTCGCGGGAGGTGAACAAGTCCTCGGCGAGGTCGGGGGTGGGGGCCTTGGACTGGTGGGTGGCGACGCGGTCGGCTTCGGTGACGCCGATGGTGATCGTGGTCGCCACCGGCAACCCGCTACGGGTGGCCGGCACCTCCCCCTGTGTCGCGGCGCGGTTGACCAGGGTGATCAACGCATCCGCGCGGCGTTGAGCAGCCGTGGCGCGGTCCCCGGCCACCCGCAGCGAGTCCGCGATCGCGTCCAGGGCCGCCATGACTGCCTCGCCTTCGACTCCGGGCAGGTCGGCGGTGGCTATCCCTGATCCACCGATCCCGCTGGCTACTGCGCGTCCCTCTGCGGCGTCCTGGCGGCGGAATCTCCGCTCAACAGGAGCCCATCCTGCCCTCGCGGACATTCCTTGCCAGACCATCCGCAGAGTCCCGCTCGCTACGCCGGGGACCGGTGGATCAGGGATTCTCGTCATCCCGCCATGCGACGTGGCGACCAGGCTGCGGCGGTCCCAGTCGGACTGCTCCCGGGCATCAGCATCATCCGGGAACAACAGATCCAACGTCCGAGCCACGAGTAGTTTCACGGCCTTGACCGACAGCCGCGGAAGTTGCGGCAGCACGGCGGCCAGGAACTGGGACTCCACGTCCGCGCTCACCCCCCGCAGACCCCGCGCGATCACCGCCACCACCGCCGCCGACACCTGACCGGTACGCCACAGCGCTGCGAGGTCGGGATGCCGCGCCGCCAACCGCCCCGCGGCCACGACCTGCGAGGCGTCCGCGCCCGACCACGCGGCGGCGCGCTGCAAGAGGGTGGCGGCAGCATGCGGCAGGACATCAGCGGACTCCGCAGCCACCAGACTGCGGGCCACCTCAGCGTCCAGAACGGTACGTACCCGTGCCAGCGCCGTGACCCGGTCCGACAACGCCGCCCCCGTGACCAGATCCCCGATCACCGGCTCGGCACACACCGCCACCAGATCCTCGACCAGCCGCCGCACACCCCCCGGACAGTCGCCCAAACCCGCCAACACCGAGGCAGTCCCGACATCCGAGTCTTCGTCATCCATCCCCGTCATCCCCATGGAGTATTCGAACACATGTTCGATCCCAGGAAGGGCGCGCCACGCCTACTCTCCCCAGATTTCTCAACGGTTTCTTCATGTCTTGCGGGTTGCGCGCGCCTGACCCGGCGGCCGAAACGTTCCGGCACATAACAGACGTTAGGCGCGCCCACAGCAGGGCATTCCATCGTCGAGCGGCAGCAGTGCCGCCCATGACACAGATCAGAACCGACAAAGGAGAACATTATGAGCACCCAGAACATGGGACCAGAACAGCGCAGACTCGGCCGGATGGCCGTCCTCACCGGCAGCGTCCTGCTCGCAGCGGGGGTGGCGATCCCCACTGTGGCGGGCCCGGCAGTCGCCGCGATCCCCGTGGCACCTGCCGTTGAAACGGTCCAGGGCCATGGCGGCGACGGTCAGCAGACCAACGGCTACCGCGGCGTCCAGGTCGAGGTGAAGAACCGCACCCACAGCAAGGTCATCTACGTCAAGGACCGCAACAGCGGCCAGGTGAAGATGATCCCCGGCGGTGGCAGTGCCACCTGGGCCGAGCCCCACAAGGCCGCCCACGATGAGGTGGAGCTCGCCGCGTACTACGACCACCGGGTGGACGCTCCTGGTATCGAGTTGGACGGCGCCAATGGGAAGGCCTGGTGGCCGACCTTCAGCGTCGACGGCGACGTGGAGAACTTCAGCACCGACGAGATGAAGGTGTTCAACCCCGGCGACGGCGGCCGCTACGTGGTCACCCGAATCGGCGACAGCGACGATCACAAGCGATTCGTCGTCGAGGTGACGCCCCCCGGGCCCATCGAGAAGGCGGCGCCCGCCAAGGCGCCGAAGCCGAAGCCGGCGGCGCCCGCGGAGCAGGTCATCGTCACCCAGAACGCAGCTGTGACTGTCCCGACCGCGTCCGCGCCGGCTGAGGGCCAGGTGCAGCAGGTCACCGCGGAATCGAAGAAGGAGAAGCCCGGCTTCTTCGACACCCGCGGCACACATGTCGGGGTACAGAACACCGGTGACCAGCCGATCTGGATCCAGAAGTACTGGCCGGGTCCTCCCGGGAAGTGGTCGACACCGGTCAAGGTGATGCCCGGTGAGTGGACGTCCCACTCCGGCGACTACCCCATGATCGACGACTGCGAGATGCGCGTCTTCTTCTCCGAGGCCGATGCCCGCGAGGAGGAGAACAACATCGACATCGACGGCGAGAACCCCGCGGGGACCTCTCCGTGGCTCAGCGTCGACTGGGACAGCGAGTACTTCAAGGTGGGAGGCAAGCACACCTGGATCACCGACGAGGGTCACCGCTTCGAGGGTGAGCGGGTATCCGACAGCGCGACCATGAAGGAGTTCCGCTTGAAGATCACCCCCCGCTGATGCGAGTGGTGACACCCACGAGGGCCCGGCCAGTCGGCCGGGCCCTCGTGCGCGTGGTTCGGGCCAACCGCCAGCTGCCGTGCAGGGCAGTCACCCGGCCCGTGGGGGGCGGGGCCCCCACGACACCGCGACCACCCGGCTCATTCTCGCGTACCCTCCCCTCTTGTGGGGAAGCCGCGCACCGGGCAACCAGCGGATCTGCCGACGCTCCTAGAACTGCGTGCACTGCTCGTCGATGACCGCGGCACTCTTGCTCCCGGTTCGGCCCTGTACGAGGTCATGAGTCACCCCCTCGCGTTTGTCGCCGGCGAGGCCCAGGCGCTGGTGACGGTCCGCCACGCTGATATCGCATGCGTCATCGCTGAGCACACCGGTATGGCCGGGCAGCCTTTCGAGCGGGTGCAACGAACCCGCGCCTTGATGCTGCGGCTCGAGTTCGGTTCCTCCCGTGAGGCGGAACTGGCGGCCCGCACGTTGTGGCGTGTGCATGACGGGCTTGTAGCGACCGACGAGGGGCGCGTTCTGCGAGCGTCGGATCCGGACCTTCTCGCCATCCTCATGGTCATGGGTCAACTGTGCTCGGCCACATGGAGTGTGCTCATGCACGGAATCGCGCGCCCCCGGGACGTCAAGAACCGCGCCGACGAGTTGTTCGCCCGTATGTGGCAGGACAGGGAGCCGTCCCGGTCCTCGCTGGGTATCCCCGGTGGGCACCTCCCCGACAGCCCCGGCGATGCCGTCGACTGGGTCATGGCGGAACTGGACCGCAGGTGGCGGGATGACGCCAGAGCGAACGAGTTGGCGGACATCGCCCGCGGCCTTCCCCGCGCCTATGTCGAGTCCGCGTTCTCTGCGCGCTGGGCGCCGTTGCTTGGCCTTCCGGCGATGGCGGTCACCCAAGCCGCCACGGCGGCAGCTGTCCTGGCGCTGCGAGGACCCATGGTGCCGCGGGCCCCCGCGATCGCCTCCGGCCGCACCGTCGCCGCCGGTTGTGTCGCGGCGCGCGGGATGCACGCGGCGATCTCCGCGCTGCCCGACCCGGTCGCCCGACGATGGGTCTTCACCCCGACGTCGGACTGAGTTCGCGCTCGGCCACGGCAGCGGTCGGGGAACTCGGACCGGGGTGCGAGGAGCGCTGTCCCGCCACCTCGGCGACACCCCGAACGAGCGTTCACCCTTCAGAGGTGGGATGGCGTGACCCGCGCTAGCATTCCCCCAACATCAACTGCGGCGTCGGCCGCTCAGAGAGGCGGTCGTCGCGATGCTGTCAGGCACCTCGACCTGCAACCCCAAGGAACTCGCCCAAGCCGCTCTGGCTCCGGCGCTGGCCGATGGCCCGGACCAGGTGGAACCGGCCCGGCACGGCGACTCCCGCCCGACGGGTGAGACCGCCGACCTTCTCGTGGTCGGTGACATCGTCACCAACAACCCGGCCGCCCCGACGGCCGAGGCGATGGCGATCTCCGGGGGCCGGATCATCGGGATCGGTTCACGAGCCGACGTCGACGGCCTCGTCACCGCCTCCACCAAGACCCTCGATCCGGGTGGCTTCATCCTGCCCGGGCTCATCGACCCCCACATGCACATCTGGACATCGTTGCTGACGTATCCCAACGTGGACCTGTCCCACGAACTGTGTCCGACCCTCGACGACGTGACGAAGACGATCAAGGAGGCGGTCAGCAAGGCCCCCGACGGTCAGGCCGTGTGCTTCAAGAACTTCGACCCGAGTCTCTATCCCGGCGAGCCGGTACTCACCCGCGCGGACCTCGACCGGATCGCGCCGGACAACCCGGTCCTGGTCTGGAACGCCTCAGGGCACTTCATGTACGTGAACAGCCTGATGTTCAAGGCGGCCGGCATCACCGACCAGACCCCGGACCCGCCCGGCGGCACGTTCGAACGCGTCGACGGGAAGATGACCGGTGTCGTCGGAGAGCCTCCCGCGGAACAGTTGATCCTCAAGGGTCTGCCCCAGCCGTCCATGGACGACATCGCCAAGTACATCCGCGAGATCCTCACCGCCTGTGCCGCGCAGGGCGTCACATCCGTGCGCGAGGCGGCAACGGGTGCCCTTGCGGGCCCGAAGGAGTTGGCGCTGCTCCATCAGCTCAATGGTGCGGCCCGGTTCCCGGTCCGGGTGTCGACCGCCCAGTTCGCCGTACTGCCCGGTCACACGCCCGTCGAGGTGGCGGCGATGTGGAAGGCGGCGGGGGTCACGCCGTTCAGTGGCGACGAGATGCTGCGGGCGGACGCCTGGAAGGTCGTGTCCGACGGCTCCAACCAGGGCCGGTCGGGCTACTTCTTGCAGCCCTACCTCGGCGAGGACAACGGCGGTAAGGCCGACTACACCCCGGAATCACTGCGCGAAGCGCTCAAGGCCGGTCTCGACGACGGCTGGCAGGTGATGGTGCACACCAACGGCGATGCCGCCGTCGAGTTCGCGCTCGAGGCCTACGAGGAACTCCTGCCGCAGTACGGCGACACCGATCTGCGACACCGACTGGAGCACTGCTCGTTCACCGTGGACCAGCAGTTGACCCGCATGGCGGCGCTCGGGGTCTCCCCGAGTTTCCTCATGAACCACGTCTACTACTGGGGTGCGGCGTTCCGCGACACCATCCTGGGGCCGACGCGGGCCGGACGACTCGATCGCGTCGCGTCCGCCTACGGCGCGGGGCTACGCCCCTCGCTTCACTCGGACTACAACGTCACCGAGGTCCATCCTCTGCTGAGCGCCCGCACCGCGGTGCTACGCGAGACCAAGGCCGACGGGAAGGTGCTGAACGCGGCCGAGTGCGCCACCCCGGAACAGGCACTCGCGGCGATCACGACGAACGCCGCCTGGCAGATCCACGCCGACGACCGCGGCTCGCTCGAGGTGGGCAAGGCGGCGGACTTCGGTGTCGCCGACGGCAATCCGTGGGCCGGCGACCACGCCGGGTGGGCCGACATCGCGTTCCAGGCGACCTACGTCGATGGTGAGGCAGCGTGGCAGGCGTGACACCCGACAGCGGGCAGCGCAGTCCCCTGGTCCCGTTGCTGTTCCTCGGACTGCTGGGTGCCATCCAGGCGGCGGACCCGAACATCTCCTCGACCGCTCTGCTGACCGCGGGCAAGGCGCTCGACATGGGAACGCTGTCCGCTCTGGCCGCCAGTATCAGCACCTTCGTGTTGGCCGCGACAGTCATCACGACGGGGATGATGGCCGACCGGCTGGGGCGGCGGAAGGTTCTCATCGCCGCCCTGATCCTGTCCGCGATCGGTGATCTCCTTGTCGCCCTGGCGCCCGGTACGACCGTGTACCTGGTGGGCCGGGCACTCGCCGGGATCGGCCTCGGTGCGGTCTTCGGCGCGTCCTTCGCGTACGTGCGGACGTTCGCGACGGGCAAAGGTGGGCTGCCTGCCGCGCTGGGCATCTTCATGGCCGCCAGCGGTCTGTTCACCCTGCTGATCACGTTCGTCGGCTCCTCGCTGGTGGGTGTCGACTGGCGTCTGTCCTTCGTGGTCGTCCCGATACTGAGCATCGTCAGTGTCCTCATAGCGCTCACCCTGCTGCCGAAGGACGGCCCACGCCCCGCGAACCAGGGGTCCTGGGACATCCTCGGGCAGATCCTTCTGGCCGTCGGGATCATCGTGTTCCTCTACGGTGTCTCCCACGCCACCAACGGCATCACCACACCGCTGACGGTCATCCCCGTCATCACGGGCATCATCATCCTGGGGCTGTTCGCCCTCTGGATGCGCCGCCAGGGAGAGGACGGGGTCTTCCCCATCCGGCTCTTCCGGGAGCCCGTCTTCATCGCCGCGGTCCTCATCGGACTGGTCTACAACTTCAGCTCCGGTGTCCTACTGCTGTCGTTCAGCAATCTGTTCCAGTACGCCAACGGCCTCAAGGGGCTGTCGCTGTCGCTGATCCAGGTCCCCTATCTGCTGGCGGGCATCGTCGCCGCTCTCGTCGTGGGTCGGATGCGTGGTGCGGGACGCATCACCCAACGGGGTGCCGTCCTCTACGGCACGATCATCACGGTCACCGGATTCGCGGTGTTCGCCGCGACGGCTGCCGCGCGCCCCTCGAACGCACTGGTCTTCCTGCCGGCGCTCATCCTGACCGGCATGGGCGTCATCATCCCGTCCATCCCCTACGGCGGCCTGTTCCTGCAGGAGGCGGACCCCAAGCACTACGGCGCGGTCTCGTCGTCGCGCACGACGGTCGGTCAGTTCTGGTACGCCCTCGGCCTTGCGGGCTCCACCGTGC
Organism: uncultured Micrococcales bacterium; assembly: GCA_903915555.1. Taxonomy (GTDB): domain Bacteria; phylum Actinomycetota; class Actinomycetes; order S36-B12; genus CAIWTL01. The sequence continues at coordinate 6,909 of CAIWTL010000354.1, forward strand.
TGATCGACGGCCTGACCCGCAACGCGGTCGCCGCCAAGCTGGGTCCGGCGGCGGGGACCGAACTGGAACAGTGGTCCGCGACCGGGGGGACCCCGAGCACGCCCGGTGTGCTCCCCGCCGCTGCGTATGCGTTCAGTTCGTCGTTCGCCATCACGATGGTTGTCTTCGCGGTGGTGGTCCTTGCTGCGGGCATCGTGGCGTGGTCGCTTCTCAAGAAGTACCAGCACGCCGATCCGCCTCACACCACGGACGCCCATCCCGCTGTGGAACCCAGCCCGGCCTGACCACTCAGACTTTCCCGCACGGGTCGGCCTCGGGTCGGGTCGGGAACTCCCGGTTACCATGACGACCATGCCAGCGCGTGAGTCCGGCAAGGGCTTGAGCCGCGACGCGTATGCGGACGCGGCCCTCGACTTCATCGACGCGCACGGTGTCGAACCGCTGTCCCTGCGCGCGCTGGGCAATCAGTTGGGTGTCCACGCCACCGCGGTCTACCGACACTTCGACAGTAAGAACGAGGTGCTGGAGGCTGCCCTCCAGCGCATGCTCGAGCGGGAGAACGTCCAGATCCCCGAGACCGGGACGCCCCGCGAGCAGATCCTCGCCCTGCTCCGCGGCCTGCGTGACGCCTTTCGGGCGCATCCGCACATGGCGATACCCAACCTGACGCTGCAGGACGAGCAGGCCACCGTCGAGTTCGTCCGATACGCGCTCAGCCTCTTGGAGCAGATGGGGCTGCAGGGGGACGACCTGGTCGTCGCGTACCAGATGCTGGAGACCTTCTCGGTCGGTACCAACGCCTACGACTGGGGTGAATACCCAGAGGGTTTGGAGGGGAGACGCCGCGGTCGTCGCCTCGTCGGTCACCCCGCCATGGATACGGCTTCCCGCTCCATCGAGACGATGACGGAGATCAACGACCGGGCGTTCGAGCTGGCCGCGGAGGCCCTGCTCGATGCGGTCGAGCGTCTCGGTGGGGTGGACCGGAGCGCTGTCGGCGTGACCGGATCGAGGGACCGCGGGTAGGAGAACGGGGTCGCAGCAGTCCCCTGGGCTCGACGCCCCCCGCTCCCCCACCGCGCGACCCACCTCCGATGAACCGGTGAACAGGCTGTCACTCCCGTGGTCGTTCGACCGATCATCGCTGTAGTCAACGCTGTAGACTCCCGCGCAGCAGCGAAGTCCCAGCACCCTTTGAGGGAAGGTCAGCATGACCCAGTCGATGTTCCCCCCGCCGAGCGACTTCCCGGAGTACAACCCGGAGGACCCGTCGGGAGTGGGTGTCTACACCAAGCGCCCCGACCTGCAGGGCGACCGGCCACCGGGGCTCATCGATCTGCGCCGCTACATGTTCCAGATGGGCATGTCGGGCATCCAGACCTTCCTCGGTTCGCCGATGGCATTGACGCCGGCAGATCTTCGTGCGGCTGAGGTCGATGTCGCCATCATCGGCGCGGGCCTGGACTTCTCCTACGGCATGCGGGGTTCGGCGTACGGCCCCAAGATGGTGCGCAACGGCGAGATCTACATGCCGCCCGGATACGGCACACCCAACCAGCACACCCGCGTGGATCCGATCACCGACCTGGTGATCGCCGACTACGGCGATGCCCCGGTGAACAACATGTCGCTGTACGCATCGATCGAACCGATCCGTGAGTTGGTGCGTGAGGTGGCCGAGGCGGGCACGATGCCCTTCATCGTGGGTGGGGACCACTCACTGATGTATCCCGACCTGGCGGCGTTGGCGGACGTCTATGGGAAGGGGAAGATCGGCGTCATCCACTTCGATGCCCACTACGACGCCACGGACGCCGGGCTCGGGCTCAACCTCACGCACGGCACCCCGGTGCGCCGCCTCATCGAGGAGGGCCACGTCTCCGGCCACAACTTCATCCAGGTCGGTACCCGCGGCTGGGCGCCCAACGACAAGGACCTGGGGTGGATGCGGGACCACGGTTTCCGCTATCACAACATGCCCCAGGTCGATAAGTTCGGCTGGGACTGGGTCATGGAACGCGCCATCGAAGAGGCCTCCGACGGCACCGATTACCTCTACATCTCCATGGACATGGACACCTTCGACCCCGCGTTCGCTCCCGGTACGGGGACCCCGGAGCCGAACGGCCTCACTCCGCGGGAGATGTTCCCGATCCTGCGCCGGCTGGCGGCCGAGAAGAACGTCATCGGTGTCGAGCTCGTCGAACTCAACCCCTTCGCCGACCCCACCTACACCACCGCGCTCGTCGCCAACCGCGTCATCCGCGAAGTGATGACCGGGATCGCCATGCGGAAGCGGGGCATCACAGAGCCGTACTACTTCGCCACCGAGGCGATCGACGGTGGGCAGGGACAGGACTGGCCCCCGCGGTCGGTCTGAGTCCGCATCCGCGACCAACGGTCGGTCAGGCGGGGGCCGCTCCGCCGCCGGTGAAGTCCTTGGTGGGGACCGTGTCGATGTCTCGCACCGTGATCTTCATGGTCTTGTAGGCGTCACCGTCGACGTCGCCGTCCCGGTGGATCCAGGCGCGGAACCTGTTTCCGTCGGTGACCTTCCACGAGTCGTGCGTCTCATGCTGGGACAGTTCCTCGGTGGCCTTGTTCGCGTGCTCGCGACCGTTCGCCCAGTGCGTCCCCGCGGTGGCGTGGAGCTCCGGCTTGCCGATCCAGGGATTGTGGGCACCGACGGTGGCCACCATGGTGTCGCGCACGAGGGTGCCGTCACCCGACTTCTTCACGGTGAACACTCGCAGGTAGACGTCGAAGGCGTAGTTGCGGTCGACGTAGCCACTGGCCGTGTATTCCTGGCCGGGCTGCAGCGTCCCCATGTAGTGCTCGTGGGTGTTGTCGGTGATCCCCTTGTCGGGGGCGTACAGCATCAGGGTCTTGTCGGTGTCGTTGCGGAACACCAGGCGGCTGCCCCGGATCCCCTGCAGTTGCTCCTGGGACGACACCGTGGCGTCGGGCGATGCGGGGGCGGGGGCTGCTTGCGCGGCCGGCACGATGCCGGCACCGAGGGCGACGACGGCCAAGGCTCCGACGAGGAGGTTCTGCTTCTTCATGGTGGTTCCTTCAGAGGGGATTGCGGTTCAACACGCCCTGCATGCCCCCGTGGGCGGCGCCGCATCCCCGGTGGTCGTGCCGGATCGTTCCGGCGGGCGGTCATTCCCGTGCTCCTCTCCTGACGTGCGTGAAGATGCGGAGGTGCCCGTGTCGGCTAGCGTCATCGCATGACGGAGACCGCGCTCGATGAGACCGTCGCCCGGGATTCCGTCGTCCGGACCCTGGCCCGCTGGCTGTTGGCGGTAGGTCTGGGGTTCGCGGGCATCAACCACTTCACGAACGCGACGGCGTTCAACGCGCAAGTACCCCCCTGGATGCCGTGGCCGGAAGCGGTGATCGCGGTATCGGGGGTCATCGAGGTGGCGTTGGCTCTCGCCCTCGTGCTGTTGACCCGCTTCCGGACCCAGGTGGGCTGGGTCGTCGCAGCGTTCTTCGTCGTCATCTTCCCCGGCAACATCTCCCAGTTCGTCACCCAGACCAGTGCGTTCGGCCTCGACAGCGACCTCGCGCGCGGGATCCGCCTGCTCTTCCAGCCGGTCCTGGTGGTGTGGGCGCTGTGGTGCACCGGTGCTTGGCAGTCGTGGCGGCGCCACAGGGCACAACACTCACGCCCCACTGGCTGAGCGCTGCGGCTGACACTCACCTCCTGCACCGGCAGGGCCGGACGAGTGGGATGTCAGTTTCGGCGGCTCCGACTCGGGCACCCGCATCACAGCGGGGTTCTACCCCGCGTTCCTGGAGGTCGGATCGGTGTGCGCAGAGGCCCGATACGGGGGTAGTGCGAAGTACATCCTGATTCGCCGTTGCCCGGCATGCACGCCGTCTGGGGCGCACCCCAGATGGCGGAATCCACCCTCATCGGGCGCCCTAGTGTGAGGCGACCAGTCCACAGCAAAAGGGAGTCCCGTCATGTTCTCTGGATCACGAATCACGGTCGGCGTCCTGGGGGTCACCCTTCTTTCGGGCGGACTGATCGTTGGGACCACCGCAGCCCACGCCGATGTCTACTGGACCACGATGTCGACCATCGGGACCGCCGACTCCGACGGTGACGGAGCCAACCCGAAGTTCATCAAGAAGAGAGCGGTGGCTCCGGACGCGCTGGCTGTGAGTGGAAACCACTTGTACTGGGCATCCTCGGGGAACGTGAAGCGAGGGTCCATCGGGCGTTCCCGGCTCGACGGGACCCGGGCGAACCCCGCGTATCTTCCCGGCATCCGCTCCCCTCTCGGGTTGGCTGTCTCCGACTCCTACCTCTACTGGAGCCATGGCAGCAAGATCAGCCGCGCCAAGCTGGGTAAGGGCGCGGCCCGCAACGTGTCCGCCAACTTCATATCGGGCCTGCCCAGCGGTACCACCAGTCTGGTGGTGGACTCCCAGCACATCTACTGGATCGGCAGCAGCACATCGGGCTTGGCGACCATCGGCCGGGCGAATCTGGACGGCTCCGGCGTCGACTCCGACTTCATCGCCGCAGATGCGAACATCACGGGTCTGGCGATCGACTCCGATCACCTCTACTGGTCCAGGACCGACTCCAAGACCACGACGATCGTTCGGTCGGATCTGGCCGGCGGCAACATCACCGATCTTGTCACCGGGCTTCCGAAGCACCTCTACATGGGCATCGGCGTGAACTCGAAGTACATCTACTGGACCGCGCCCGGCTTGTGGTCCGGCCTGAAGAGCGTCATGGGCCGCGCGAACCTCGACGGCAGTTCCCCCGACCAGCAGTTCCTGTCCGGATCACAGCTGGTTCCGGGCGGGAGCAGCTGGCAGACGATGCTTCCAGGGCTGGCCGTCACCGACTGACCCGTCGGGTCGGCAGCGTCCACCGATCACAGGGGCCCCTTCGGCAAAGGCCGCATCCCGTCAACTGACGGAGCTCAACACGAGTGGGTGGCGATGACCTGTGCGTGGTCGACCGGGTGGGACGCCGGATCGAGGGCCGCGACCTGATCGATGAACCGGTCGAGCTGGATCCGCTTGCCCGCCAGCCAGGTGCCGAGCACCTTCACCTTGTCCGCGAGGTCGGTGGGATCGACCTGATGGGGGTCGGCGGACAGTTCCACGAGGTCGGCGAACTTGCCCACCTCGAGTGACCCGATCTCGTGTTCACGGCGCAGGCCGTAGGCGGCGTCGATCGTGTAGGCGCGCAGCGCCTGCTCGATGCTGATGCACTGCTGCGGACCGTGGACGTGCCCCGTGTTCGACTGCCGAGTCGTGGCGCAGTGCATGTTCACGATCGGGATCGGGGGACTGAGCGGACCGTCGTTGTGCAGCGAGAAGCGCATCCCGGCCTTGGCTGCGTCGCCGGTCGCCGCCCACTGCGAACCGATGTCCGACGCGAAGAGCTGGCCGTCGAGCAGGTCGCCCCAGTACACGACCTGATAGATGGCCAGGGACAGCACGACTCCCAGCGAGTGGGCGCGCCGGAGTTGGTCGCCGCGCGCGCCCCCGCAGTGTTCGATCCGCCAGCGGTGGTCGGTGCCGAGAAGGTCGTGGACCGCGAGAACGTGTTCGTAGGCGTCGAGCATGATGTCCAGGGCCACATCGCCGTTGATGTGGCAGGCCGCCTGCAGGCCGGTGGTCGCGAACTGGTCGAGAATCGGGTCGATCTGCTTCCGGGGCCAGTTCATGTTGTCTTCCCACCCGGGTCCGATGGGGATCTCGGCGTTCCGCACCACCGCGTCGTTCACGTAGGGGAACGACGCTGCGAGAGTGCCGAGGAACGGAGAGCCGTCGGCCCACATCTTGACGCCCTGCTGCTGCAGCATCTCCGTCGGCAGGGACGTCTTGACAGAGGCGTGGGCATCGGGCCCGGTCATCGAGCGGTACACACTGAGCCGGATCGGGGCATCCGGTCGCGACAGCAGCCCCTCGTAGGCCGACTGGAGGGAGTCCGCGTAGGCCATGTCCGAACTCGCGGTGATGCCATTGGCAGCCATCAGGCGCACGAACGCGGCCGCCGACGCCAAGGGGTTGGTGATGACCTGCTTCATGGTGGGCGTGATGACCGCGAGCATGGCGGCGGTCTCGTAGGCGATTCCGTCGGACGTGCCGTCGGAGTTGCGGCCATAGCTCGCACCCGGCGGATCGGCGGGTGGTTTGCCGTCGGGCCAGCCGAGTTCGGTGATGATCCTCGAGTTGAAGTAGACGGCATGCCCGGAGTTGTCGATGACGATCGCGGGCCGGTCCGGGAAGTAGCCGTCGAGAGTGGTCGCGGTGGGTGCCGCGACTCCCTGCGTGGGGCGGTCCAGTCCGTAGAAGATCACCGGCGCCCCGGGGCTGGCCTGCTTCTCGACCTCGTTCCACAGTGTGGCGACGTCGGCGAACGTCGGGTAGCCGTTGGACGGCGCGATCCAGTGCACCGGCTTCTGGGTGAGCAGCCCGGCCAGTACCGGATGGCTGTGGGCTTCGACGAATCCGGGCATCAGGACGGTGCTGCCGAGGTCCGTGACATCGACTCCCGGGGCATGGTCCTGGCATTGCGCCACCGTGCCCACCCTGGTGATGCGACCCGTGCCGCTGTCGAAGGCGATCGCCTCGGCTGCCGGGGCGTCAGAATCCATGGTGATGATGGCTGCGGCCTTCAGGATGGTGTCGGTCATGCGGGGCTCCTACCGTTCTGCACCGGGTGATCGTCTCCGTCCCACCAGGCCGCACGGGTCGCGCGTATCCAGGGCGCCGGGCCGCGGGTGGTGGATGCTGTGGCTCCCAGACTCCCAGAGTCCGGGTGATTCGCGGGTCCGATCGTCAGGCTTCGCGTCGTTTCCGGCACCATGGACGTGCGGGAACCGACGCGCTCCCTGCCGGTCGGCGGACGGGAATTTCCGCGACAGGCGCTCCGCACATGGGATACCGTCGCAGCCACTCGCCAGGCAGACGAGTTAGGGGACAACCGCATGGTCAAGGCGCGATCGGCAGGCCACCCGTACGGGCCGATCCGATGGCTCGGTGTCTGCGCGCTCGCAGTCGCGCTGGCAGCGTGTACGAGCAACTCGGGAGAGTCTGCCGCGCCCTCCGCCGCAAGCGCCCCGCCACCAGCGGAGGGGTTCGTCCAGGTCCGACCATCCGGCGACCCGGCCGAACCACCGACCGATATCGCCTACCGCGACTACGGCGGCGAGGGGAGTCCGATCGTGTTGCTGACCGGGCTGGGCGACACCGCCGGGGTGTTCGACCAACTCGGCCCGCTCCTGCGCGACCAGGGTCACCGCGTCGTGGCCCTGACCCGCCGGGGATACGGCGCATCCAGCAAGTCCGGTACCGGATACGACCTGGCAACACGCACGCAGGACGATGCCGCTGCCATCTCTGCACTGGGGCTCGATCGACCGGTCGTCGTCGGGCACTCCATCGCCGGCGACGAGTTGATCGGGCTGGCGACGGAGTACCCCGAGCGCGTCGCCGGTGTCGTCTCGTTGGATGCCATGCTGGACCGCTCTCCGGGCGGTGAGGCCGCGGCTGCGCAGAAGTGCGGTGGCGCGATCATTGGCAGCGGGCCGGCTCCCGCGGTCGACCCCATGGACCCCTACGGATCGATGCAGGCCTTCTACGAGGAGTTGTATGGGTTCCCCCTGGGCAACGGGACCGCCAACGTGCGCGCCCTCTGGGCCTTGAACGGCACCGATCTGGACAGCACCGCCGATCCCGAGGCCGTCCCCCGGATCCTCGCTGCGGCGAGCAAGCGCCCGCCCGCGTTCTCGGGGATGCGCGTCCCCGTGCTGGCGATCTTCGCGCTGAGCACGGTCGACTCGGCGTTTCCGTGGCTGAAGGACGAGGACCCCTCCTCTCGCCAATACCAACGAGCGACCCGCTGCAACGAGCGAAGTATCGCTCTGCGCAATGCCAGCGCCGAGCAGTTGGCACGCCAGCAACCACAGGCGTCCATCCAGAAGTGGGACGCCACGAACCACTACCTGTACCTGCAGTGGCCGGAGCGAACGGCGACCGCGATCGGCGAATGGATCGACTCCGAAGTCCGATAGCCAGTGACCGGACTACGGCGGATCGCCCTGGAATCGACCTGCATGGCCCTCGATCCATTCGGCAATCACCGGGAGTTCGACGGTGCCCGCGGCGACCGCGACGATCAAGCGTTCGGCATCGTCAGTCTCGGCCGCGAGGTCGAAGCCGTTGAGACGCAGGAACACGACAGCACAGAACCACGACAGTCGCTTGTTGCCATCGACGAGCGGGTGACTGCGGTTGATGGATTCGATCAGTGCCGCCGTCTTCAGCGCGAGCGTGGGGTAGGCGTCCTCACCGAACGCGGATGCCTTGGGCCTGGCCGTCGCGGACGCCAGCAAGCCCTTGTCGCGGACCTGGTAGCCGACCCGAGCAGTGATCGCAAGGACGTCCTCGACGGTCAGGTAGTTCACTTCGCGAGTCGAGCCAGAAGGTCCGCATCCCGCTCGGCGATATCGTCGACCTGCCGAGCGATCCACTCGGCCCGCTCGCCGGCCGCCGCTCTGGCGAGCACAGCGAGACGAGCGACTTCGTGCATGGAGCGGCTCTCTCGCGCGGCTTGCTCGCGGAGCAACCGAGTTTCCTCGTCGGTCAGCCTCAATGTCATGGCCATGCGCAGATGATATCAGCGTGGTATCACGGGTGTGGGGCGGTGTCTGGCGGGGCTCCCGTAAACCTGTGGCGTCGGTTCAGCCACCTTCCGCCCCCGGAAGTGACGGCACAGGTCACCGGGAGACTTCGAGCCAACCAAGCAGCTGCTGCTGACTACGACTACTCGCGGGCCATGTCCACGAAGCGGCTGTAGTGACCCTGGAATGCCACGGTGATGGTGTCGGTGGGTCCGTTGCGGTGCTTGGCGACGATGAGGTCGGCCTCGCCGATGCGGGGGCTCTCCTTGTCGTAGGCGTCCTCGCGGTGGATCAGGATCACCATGTCGGCATCCTGCTCGAGGCTGTTGTGGACAGCGACGCCGTCGGCGATGAAGTTGTGGCTGCCCAGGACGGTGGCGTCGTAGACATCCTGCGTTCCGATGTACTCGACGTCGACGAGCTCGTCCCACAGCACGTCGTTGGTGGCGACCAGCTCCATGTCGCCGGAGTCCAGGACACGGGCGAGGCGCTGCAGGTGGACCGCCGGGGAATCGGGGAGCCGGATCACGTCGTCGTCCATCTCGGGGTGGACGATCTTCTCGTCCAGGGCGATCGCGGCGCTGTGGGCCCGGCGCTCGTCGTCGGACAGGTCGGCGCGGGCGAGGACCTCACGGACCTCCTGCCACAGGTCGCGCATCATCGGGTCGGGCGCTTCGGTCGGCGCCTCTTCGGGCTCGCTGCCCTGCAGCGCGGTGAGCAGCTCGATCGCGGGCCGGTCGAGGGAACCGAAGCCACCGATGCGTCGCAGGAAGACCTTCTGGTCGGCGGGGTCCCCGATGGCCACCCGGAACATGTGACTGTCGGCGGTGGGCAGCGTCGTGACGCGGGCCGCGATGCCGAAACGCAGCAGCAGGCGCGCCACGTCGTCGGCGAGGCGACGCGACGCGGACACGAAGTGCACGGCCCCCCCGCGTCCCGATGGATGGTTGCTGACTCGGCCGGCCGTCGCCCACAGATGGCGCAGGAACAGTGCGATCTGATGCTTCGGCGCGGAGAACACCTCGGGCGGGACGGCGAGGCCACGGTGCTCGGGGAGCATCCGCTCGCACCACTCCCGCACCGGGTCCTCACCACCTGTGGCCGGGGACAGGTGCAGCACCGGGGTCCGGTGCTCCTCGCTGCGCCCGGGCAGCACACCGAAGCGTCGCACGACGGCCGTGGAGACGGCGGTGAGGTTGTGGGCGCTGTCACTGCGGTAGTCGATGACTCCATGGGCGGCGAGGTGACCGGAGCCGAGCAGGTGTGCGGCGACGATGACCTCGTCGTCGTCCATGGGCCGGACGGACAGCGGTGCGGGGACGTGGCGCGGTACTGCCAGGGTGGTTCCCCGCGCCAGTTCCCCCGCCGGCCGCCAGCCGGTCTGGGTGAGCATGGGGTGATTGCCCGTGGCCTCGACCACGCGCCCTGCGGCAGTGGTGAGCCGGAAGACCTCACGGTGACCGGTCGGGAACACATGCGTGAGGGTGCGGGGCCGGTAACGCAGCGAGTCGTCCAGCGACCA
>CAIWTL010000355.1 GCA_903915555.1 uncultured Micrococcales bacterium
GGAGACCAAGAAAGCGGTCAAGAAGGCGCCGAAAATCACCATCACGGCCCCCCCACGACGAGTCGGCAAGCTGGTGCCCGGCGACTTCGGCATGCACTCCTACCAGGGGAAACCCGGTGTCCCGGCAGGCAGCTACCGGCACAACTGCTACCCGCTGTGGCGGACGATGAACCCGGCTCCCGGCGTCTACGACTGGGAGGACGCCGACCAGATCATCGCCGAATCGCGTGCCATGGGCTTCACCGACGTCATGTTCAGCTTCTGCGGGACTCCCGAGTGGGCCGCCAAGGGCCCCGTCGCGATGCCCGAGCGCGAGTACTGGGGTAAGTACGCGACAGCCGCGCCCAAGGACATGGGCGATTGGCGGACTTTCCTGCGTGCTTTCGTCTCCCGGTACTCCGGGCAGATCTCGACGTACGAGGCCTGGAACGAGGCGACTGCCAAGTACCTGTGGCAGGGAACGCCGGACGAGATGGCGGAGATGACCGAGATCCTCTACGAGGTCGTCGCGGACCTCGACCCCACGGCGAGAGTCGTCTCCGCCAACTCCCAGATGGGGGAGCAGCCTGCGTGGTTCCGCTCCTTCTTCCCCCGGTACATGGCGGCCCTGGCCGCCCGGAACTGGCCCGTCGACGTGGTCGCCATCCACAGCTACGCGGGTCACCCCGACAAGATCCCGCCGGCGGAGGGTGTCGTGAAGCGCGCCGCGGTGCTCGGTGAGTTCGTGCGTGCGGCCAAGAAGGCGGGCATCCCCGATCGCGTTCAGTTCTGGGACACCGAGACCAACTACCTCGGCAAGGCTGATCCGCGCCTCCAGCAGGCCATGGTGCTCCGGACCTACCTCGACTCCTGGCGGAATGGCTTCAAGCGGACCTACTGGTACATGTGGGTCAAGGAGGCCTACCCCTGGCTCGGCATCCAGATGATGGACGGGGCCCCCGGTGTCGTGGCCTACACCACGCTCATGTCGTGGACCGTCGGGAGCACCTTCAAGGGCTGCGGAGTGGACGGTGCCCTCCGGGTCTGCGAGTTCGTGCGTGGTGGCAAGACCTTCCGCATCGCCTACGCCGTCCAGTACTCCGGCAAGCAGGTCATGAAACTCCCCACAGCGACCACGGTGTGCGAGCCGACCGGGGCGGCCTGCCGAACGACCAAGCGCGCCACCGTCACGTACCTGCCTGTCAAGATCGGCTGACCGACGGGCCCCGTCGTCCGGCGGACAGCACACGGACGGCAGATCTGACCCGCAGCCCACCATCGCCCGGCAGATTCAGGGCATCCGCCCCGCCAGGGGCAGATCTGCGGTCGGGGTCAGAGGTGGATCGTCCGGTCGGTCGCTGCCGACTCGAGGACCGCCTCGGCGACCGCGAGGGTCCGCGCCCCCTCCTCCAGCGAGACGATCGAGGAGTCCTTGCCCAGGACCGCGTCCCGGAAAGCCTCGTGCTCGGTGCGCAGAGGTTCCGGTTTGGCGAAGGAGTAGCGGATCATGTCCCCCTCGCTGACGCCCCGGAAGCCCGCGATCTGGGCCCACTCGGTGGGGACCGAGCCGTTGGCGTAGTACGTGAGGTCGGCGCTGAGGGTGTCGGCGACGAACGCGCCCCGCTCGCCGGTGATCACCGTCACGCGCTCTTTCATCGGTGACAGCCAGTTCACCAGATGGTTGGTGACCGTACCGTCCGCGAGTCGCCCGGTGACGGCCACGAGGTCCTCGTGCTCGCGGCCCGACCGGTGGGCGGTCTGGGCGGCGACGGAGGAGAAGGGCTGTTGGGTGACCCATGCCGTCAGATCGATGTCGTGGGTTCCGAGGTCCTTCACGACCCCGACGTCGGCGATGCGGGCCGGGAACGGCCCCACCCGACGGGTGCTCACCTGGAAGACCTCACCGAGATCCCCGGCCTCGAGACGGGCGCGCGCCTGCTGCAGCGACGGGTTGTACCGCTCGATATGGCCGACGCCGCCCACCAGGTCGGCGTCGCGGAAGGCTGCCACGATCTCGGCGGCCTCGGCGCTGGTGGCGGCCAGTGGCTTCTCGATGAGCGCGTGGATGCCGTTGGCCGCCAGTTCCATGGCGATGCCGTGGTGATAGGCGGTCGGGACCGCGACCACGCAGTAGTCGACGCCGGCCGCGACCAGATCGGCGACGCCGTCGAGGACACCCAGGGACCCCGCCACATCGTGTGGGTCGCCGAGTGGATCGGCCACGGCGACAAGGTCCACACCGTCCAGGGACCGCAGGATCCGGGCGTGGTTGCGTCCCATCATGCCGAGGCCGATGAGCCCCGCGCGCAGCGTCATCCCAGTTCCTCCGCCACCTCGTTGACCACCTGAGCGATCTGCTTCAGGTCGTCGTCGCCGAGGGCCGGATGCACCGGCAGCGAGACCACCTGGGCGGCAGCCTCCTCGGTCACGGGCAGATCCAGTTCCAGCGAGAACGTGGGCAGGCGATGGACCGGCACCGGGTAGTAGACCCCGGAACCGACACCGCGGTCGGCCAGGGCGGAGACGAAGGAGTCGCGGTCACCGGGCACCCGGACGGTGTACTGGTGGTAGACGTGCCGAGCACCGTCTCGGACCGGGGGGGTGACCACGCCGCTGAGGTTCTGGTCGAGGAACTCCGCGTTGTGCCGGCGCTGCTCGGTCCATCCGGCCAACTTCGCCAGCTGGACGCGCCCGATCGCCGCGTGGATGTCGGTCATCCGGTTGTTCAGCCCGGCGATCTCGTTGTGGTAGCGCTTCTCCATGCCTTGGTTGCGCAGCAGACGGACGGTCCGGGCGAGCTCGGGATCGCCGGTGACGACCATGCCGCCCTCTCCCGACGTCATGTTCTTGGTCGGATAGAAGGAGAACGCGGCAGCGTCCCCCCAGGCGCCGACCGGGCGTCCCTCGAGCGCTGCCGCGTGGGCCTGGGCGGCGTCCTCCACCACCTGGAGCTCGTACTCCTCGGCGATGTCCATGATCTGTGCCATCGCAGCCGGATGCCCGTACAGATGCACCGGCATGATGGCTCGCGTCCGGGAGGTGATCGCGGGCACGATCGCCGCGGGATCCATGCAGAAGGTGTCCGCCTCGATGTCGACGAACACCGGGGTGGCCCCCGCGACCGCGACGGAGTTCGCAGTGGCGGCGAACGTGAAACTGGGGACGATCACCTCGTCACCGGGCCCGATCCCCATGGCCAGCAGGGCCAGGTGGAGCGCCGAGGTGCCCGAGTTGACCGCGATGCACTCGCGACCGTCGACCAGCGCGGCGAACTCCTCCTCGAAGGCGGCCACCTGGGGGCCCTGCGCGATCATGCCGGAGCTCAGAACGGCGTCGACGGCCGCGCGCTCCTCGTCGCCGATCAAGGGCTGGGCTGCGGGGATCATGTTCGAGACCTTTCCTCGGTGACGTCGACCAGGGTGTTCCCCGAGACGACGAACTCATGCCCGGTGGCCGGGCAGCGCCAACGGCCGGGGGCCAGTTCCTCGAGAGGGCGCCCTGCGCGGCCCACCCATCCCACCTGACGGGCCGGGACACCCGCCACGAGAGCGTGGTCGGGCACGTCACGGGTCACCACCGCGCCGGCGGCGACGAGCGCCCAACGGCCGATGGACACCGGCGCCACGCACACTGCGCGGGCACCGATGGAGGCGCCGTCGCCGATCGTGACACCGACCGGCTGCCAGTCGCTGGCCGACTTGGGGGTGCCGTCGACGTTCACGGCCCGCGGATACTCGTCGTTGGTCAGCACTGCGGCGGGGCCGATGAAGACGCCGTCGCCGAGTGCCGCGGGTTCGTAGACGAGGGCGTGGTTCTGGATCTTGCAGCTGTCGCCGATCCGGACACCGGTCCCGATGTAGGCGCCGCGGCCGATGATGCAGTTGCTCCCGGTCGTCACACCCTCGCGAACCTGGGCCAGATGCCACACCCGGGTGCCGGCGCCCAGATGAGCGTCCGCGGCGACGTCGGCGCCCGGGGCCACGACTGCATCGTTCACCCACGGAGTATCCCAGATCGTCGCGGCGCGGCAGCGCAGCGCGGCCTCCCACTACGGTGGGTGCATGACGGACACCCGGGTCACGTTCCCCGCAGGAGCCGTCGAGGGGAGGGCCCGGGTGCTGGACGTCGTGGATCTGGGCGGGGGCCGCTGTGGAGTCGTGGTGGACCAGACGCCCTTCCACCCGGTCGACCACACGTGGCCCGATCAGCCGGCGGACTCCGGCACGCTCGCGGGCCTGCCCGTCCTCGACTGCCTGGTGGGCGCGTCCCCGGCCATCGACGAAGCGGATGCCGACCCTGGACATCGGTGGGTCGTCGCCGGGGACATCCCGGCGCGGCGCGGTGACCCGGCGCTCACGTGGGGCGTCGTCCACGTGCTCGACGCCGAGGCGGCGGATCGGGCCGGCATCACCCGGGGATCCGAGGTAGAACTCGTCGTCGACGGGGATCGCCGTCGGCGCCTGTCGCGGGGCCACAGTGCCTGTCACCTGGCGGCGCTGGCCCTGAACCGGGCCGCGGCCCCGCTGTGGTCGAAGGATGTGGGGCGACGCGACGGTCTGGGCAGCCCGGACCTGGACTCCCTCGCGATCGTCGTCTCGCGGATCGAGCCGGACGCCGCTCTCGACGAGTACCGGTTGGGCAAGAGTCTCCGGAAGCGGGGGCTGGCGACCACCGATCTCCTCGAGCGTCTGCCACAGCTGCAGGACGAGGCCAACGAACTGCTGTCGGCGTGGACCGCCGCCGGCGGACACGCCGTCGTCGACACCGGCGGTGACGACCGCCTGGTCGCTCGCCGCACCTGGCGTGCGGACCTGCCGGGCGGCCAGGTGGCCATCCCGTGTGGTGGGACCCATGTCACGGACATCGCAGACGTCGCCGGCACCCGCGTGGTCTATGAACCGACCGATGGCGGTTTTCGCGTCCTCACGACAGTTCCCCCGGAGGTCTGAGTCGGGTCAGTCGACCTCGATGCCGTTGCGCTCCTGACGGGCGCGCACCAGGAGGTCCAGGAAGCGTTCCTCGGTGAGCACCGCGCCCTCGCGACGCACTCCGCCGTCGTCGATCCCCAGAGGGCGGTCGACGCGCGCCCAGGACTGCCGCCGCTCGGGGTCCCACGATCCGGTGCCCACGGCGATCCAGCCCGGATCACCCGCGTGATCCCTGCTGGACAACATGAAGGCGACGAACTGGCCGGGCCGCTCGCCACGGCCGATGACCACGAGCGGCCGGTCCTTCCCCACGGTGTCGTCCTCCTCGAACGGCACCCACGCCCACACGATTTCCCCAGGGTCGGGATTGCGATCGCTCTCGGGGCTGTAGTCGGGGGTCACGCGGCCCCGATAGGGGTAGGCGCCACCCGTGGGGGGACGGGGGTCGGTGACGCTGCTCATGAGGACCCCGTGCGGCCGGTGGATCTCGTGGTGCTCTTCTTCGCCGATTTCCGGGTCGGCCGCCGGGGCTTCGTCGGAGACTCCTCGCGGACGTTGGGGCGCCCGGAGGCGCTCATGGGCTCACGGAGTTGCCCGACCTTGAGGTCCCACGCCTTGACGCCTCCGACGATCCCGGTGGAGTTGGGGACGACGAGGATCTGACCGCCGACGGCGAGCAGGTCCTTCTGCGCCACCTTCACGCCGTTGCCACCTCCCAGGTACAGCCGGTCCCACTCGAACATGGGCCGCAGCCCGATGAGCACGTCGCGCACGCGTCTGCTCCAGGCGACCGCCCCCAGCCGTTTGCGGGCGGCATCGCCGATATAGGTGTCGTAGATGCGTCCGCGCCGCACCGGTGCGCGGGAGACCTCCAGGTGCGGCAGCAGTCGTCCGTCGTCGAAGATCGCATTGCCCAAGCCCGTCCCCAGGGTCATGACGACCTCGAACCCGAATCCCGTGACCGCGCCCGCCCCGGCCACCTCGGCGTCGTTCAGCACGATCGACGGCAGCCCCAACCGCTCCTCCACCGCGGCCTGTGCGTCGAAGTTGCGCCATGCCGCCAGCAGCGCCGGGTCCACCGTCGTGTGAGGGCCGCGCTTGGTCACGTAATGGGGGGTCGACACGACCCGGCCGTGACGGATCATTCCGGGCATCCCGACCGTGAC
>CAIWTL010000356.1 GCA_903915555.1 uncultured Micrococcales bacterium
GAACTGCTGCTGCAGCTCGGGGGACTGCTGGGCGCGCGCCTGCTCGACCATGTCGGCGCCCGTCCACCCGCGGTCGGTGAGGTCGATCCTGCGGGGGATCTTCGACGCCTTGGGCTTCGTCGCATACAGCGGTGGCGTGGCGGCGACCGGCTCCCAGGCATCGGAGCGCTCCTGCTCACCCGGGACGACCCTGACGCCGTCGCGGACCCCACGGCTGCCGTCGGCGTAGGCGTCGCGATCCGCGGCGGGCTGCTGGGCGCCGCCGGACCGCACCTCCCACTGCCGCATCTGCAGGTACATGGCGGTCAGATAGGCACCGAGCAGGAGCATCGACAGGACCGCGAGGAAACCGGGAAGGACCCCCACCAGGACACCGAGCAGTGAGACCCCGGCGATGCCCGCCAGCGCCACCACGATCGTGCGGCGGCGCCGCGCGTGGCTGCTGCGCGGGTCCCGCAACGACTCGATGAGGGGGACGTTCTGCCACCCTTCGGCCGGACGGCGGGTGAGGGAACGGAGGTACTCACGCCAGTGCGTGTACTCGTGGTGATCGAGATCGGAATCGGGCGACTCCGGCGCGACATGAGGATTGAGCGCACGCTCCATCCGCTCCGACTCGCGCCGCCGCTTGGCTTCGTCGTGATGGCGCAGCCAGCGGGGAACGAGCACAACTCCCCAGAGTGAGATGAGAATCACATAGATCAGGCCCGTCACCCGCCCAACACTAGGGGGATCAGGTGCCGATGCCGGGCAGCGAATCGCCCGTGTCGCGCGCAACTCGGCCACGGATCACCGGGTCGGGCGTGTCGCTGTTGTGCAGCGGGCGACCCACTGCCCGTGCGCCGGCATCGCCCGAGGTGGCCGCGAGGCGCCGGGCGACGCCCCCGGACGGCCACTCGTCGGCCAGCATCACGAAGGAGACGTGGTCACGCCAAGCGCCGTCTATGTGCAGGTACCTCGGGCGGTAGCCCTCTTCGCGGTACCCGACCTTGGCGACGACCCGCAGGCTGGCCGCGTTCTCCGGCCGCACGTTGATCTCGATGCGGTGCAGTCCCAGGTCGGCGAACGCATGGTCGGTAACAAGGGCCACCGCCCGCGGCATGATGCCGCGACCTGCGACCTCCTGTGAGATCCAGTATCCGATGTAGGCGCTGCGCAGCGATCCCCAGGCGATGCCGCCCAGCGTGACCTGTCCCATGAGCACGCCGTCGACATCGAGCGCGAACGCCTCGGCGCGACCGGCCCGGGCCTCCCGGGCATTGGCCCTCACCATCGCCCCGAACGTGGCCGGCACCCCGGGGTCGGCGGCGGGGAGTGTGGCTTCCCAGGGGCGCAACCACGCAGCGTTCTCGCGGCGGACCCCGGACCACCGCCGGGCGTCCGTACGCCGCAGCGGACGCAGCACCAGATCGCCCCACCGCAGCGTGACGGGCCACCTCATGGGCGTGGGACCCGTAACGGGACGGCGGCGACCGCCGACCCCCTGGCCTGGTTCCCGGTCCCCGGCAGGATGCGCAGAACGACGTCTGCTGCGACCAGGTCCGTCACGGTCGGCCGCTCGCCCGAGGCCGTCTCCGCCTGCCCGCCGATGACCCGCGCCGGGATCAGCCCGAGCACCGGGGATCGCGGCAGCTCGCGCCCCAGCCTGACCTGCAGCGCCGGCGGCGCCGCGACTCCTCGCATGACATGGATGATAGGCACGGCGAGCACCGCGAAGAGGATGCCGGCGGCGGCCGGGTCACCCGGGAGGGCGATCACGGGGACGCGCTCCTCCCCCGCGACACCGTGTCCGAAAGGCCCGAGCGCGGTGGAGGCCTCGTCGAACGAGACCTCACCGAGCGCCGACAGTTGGCTGCGGAGGGTCGTGTCCGGCGCGGCAGTGTCGCCGACGACCACGAGGAGGTCGGCGCGGATGAGCTGGTCGTCGAGGGTCTGGGCGACCATGCGCGGGTCGTCGGGGACACACCCGACCCGGTAGGCCACGGCGCCGTGCTCCTCAGCCGCGGCACACAACATGGGGCCCGCCGCATCGGGCACCAGCCCGGTCGTGGCGGGCGCGCCCAACGGCTGCAACTGGTCCCCGACCGTGACCACGACGACGCGCGGCTGGGGGCGCACGGATACGCGCTGGTGACCCAGCGACGCGAGCAGTCCGATGGTCGCCGGCGTGACGACGGCGCCGTCGGGGACCGCGACGCTTCCGGCGGCCAGCACCGCACCCATCCCTACCACGCCGGCCCCGGCCGCGACGGGCCCCGGCAGGGCGCAGGAGGCGCCGACAGCGGCGCGCGGACCCGCGACGACGGCGTCGGCGCCGTCGGGCAACGCGGTACCGGCGGCGACCCTGACGGCCACTCCGGCGTAGACGGGCTGCGTGGCGGCGTAGCCCGGGGCCACGTCGTCGACGACTGTGACGGTGGCCGGCAGATCGGCCGCCCGGACGGCGTACCCATCGATGGCACACATCGCGAATCGCGGGAGGGGTTCGGTGGTGACGACGTCGCCGACGACCTGGCAGCCGCGCGCCTCGTTCAGGGAGATGTCGAGCGGTTCGAGCGGCGTGACCGCCGCCATCAGTCCCGCGAGGTGCTCATCCATGGCCCTCCCCCTCATGTGTTGTCGGTCGATTCGACCTTACGGGTCGCGGTGCATGCCGGACGACGCAGACCCACCTCCGTGAGGATCCACCCCACCGCGCGGTCATGGTCCTCGACGGGCACCTCGTGCAGGTCGGCCTCCCGGCACACCCCGATCGTGTGGACGGTAGGCGCCAGGCCGGCGAGCAATCGGTCGTAATAACCCGCGCCGTAGCCCAGCCGCACCCCGGAGCCGGGGTCGAGCGCAACGGCGGGGACGAGGACGGCGCCGACGAGGGCCTCGATGCTCGGTCCGTGCCCGACCACTGGGCCGGCCGGGCGGGGGATGCCGCGTTCCACGACCGCCAGGGATCCGGGGTCGGCGCGGACCCAGTCCAGAGTGAAGTCCTCGGCCGGGGTCGGAAGGTAGACCGGGAGTCCTACGCGGCGCAGGAGCGGGATGACATCGGGCTCGCTGTTGGTCGGCAGGAAACCCGCGACACCCGGGCCGGCGAGGCGGCCCACCTGGGCGGCGAGACCCGCGAGCCGCGCGGCGCGGGCCGCCCGGTACGTCGCGGATTCGGCGGCGCGCTCCCGCCGGACGGCGGCGCGCAGGGTGTCCTTGGGGGCCGGTCCACCGGGCCCGCGGGCGTCACGCGGGCTGACGGTACTGATATCCGCTCTTGGCGCCACCGAACCAGGCGGCGATGTCGATCACGAACGCGAGCGCGACGAAGAACCACGCGAAGCCACCGACCACACCGCCGAGGAAGTGGAAGAGCAGGATGTAGGTGAGGGTCGTGTACGGCAGCAGGATGACGCCGATGAGCGGCAGCAGCCACTGTGAGCCGAAGGCGCCGACCTCGCCGACCACCCAGTTCGGCCGGGTGAAGATCCACAGGAGCACGACAGCGACCCGTGGGAAGAACGCCCCGAGGGCGATCGCGAAGCAGCCACACATGTCAGTCTCCTGCCGATCAGATCCGGCCGGACGCCGGGTTCCCGCACGATTGTGCCGCGTCGGACCCCTGTCGTGCAGCACTTGCGCGGGTCTGGCGGCGGATCGCGTCGATCACGGGCCGGGCGCGCGGTCATGACCGTCACGACTCTCAGTCGGTCTCGCACAGGCCGAGCGCGAGGCAGCCACTGACCAACGCATCGAGACCGAAGGCGGCCACCGGACCCAGGGTCCCGACGTCGCGTTCGGCCCGGCGCGACAGCATCCTCGCCGCCCACGTCAGCAGACCGGACGTGAGGTCGTAGGGGTTGGGCCCTTCGAGGGTGACTCTCCCCAGCACCCCGCCATCGGCCGCAGACCCCTCCGCGACGACGAAGGACCGGGTCTTGCCCCGCACATGGTCGGCCGGACCCTCCGCCGAGGCGCCGCCGAGGGTCGAGCGGAACACCGCTCCCATCGCGGAGCCCAGTCCCGGCACCTGGCGGGCCCCGGCGGCGAGCCCGCTCGCGGCGGCGGCCGCGCGCGACCAGCGCCCGGCCCAGCCGACGTAGACGTCGATGTCCTGGAGTCGGGGGTCGAGTCCCGGGAGTGTGAAGACCTCCGAACCGCCCAACGACAGGCCGCTGACCGTGTCGTTCCCCACCGGGAACGTGCGCAGCCGCGCGCCGGGCCGTTCGGAGACCAGATGGCCGTCACGGAAGGTGTTGGCGGGATCGAGCATCACGCCGGCGGCGCTGGCGACGCTGCCGCTGCTCGGCCCGAAGGGCCCCTTGACGAAGTAGCCGATGCGCAACGTCGTCAGCCCGGCGGGGGCGTACCGGTCGATGAGGAGGGTCCCCGCCAGATTGCCGGGGATGAAGTCGTAGCCGACGGCGGGCAGCAGGCGGGCCCCGGTGCGGCGGGCCTTGCTGTCGTACTCGGTGAACATCTGCCGCAGGAACACCGGCTCCCCGGCACAGTCGACATAGGCGCAACCCGCGTCGACAGCGGCCTCGACCGCCACGGACCCCAGCCGGGCGTAGGGGCCGACCGCGCTCACCACTACGTCGTCGGGCGATTCGAGCAGTCGCCGGAGGGAGGCGGGCCGGTCGATGGTGGCCACCTCGAACGAGGCGGCCCGCCCACCGGGGGCATCCTCATTGAGGTCCTCGACAAGTTCCGCGAGCGCGTCGCTGTTGCGTCCGACGAGCAGGGGCGCGGCACCGCCGCGCACGAGATCGCGGGCCACGAGCCGCCCCGTGTACCCGGTGGCCCCGAAGAGGACGATGCGCGCCATGGCGCGACCCTACCGAGCGGCACTGTCGGGAGACTCGACCGGTCGGGCGCGCGCGTCGGTCACCGGATGGTGACGGAGACGTGGTCACCCGTGCGGATGGCCGCCAGCGCGCTGCTGTCCTCCTGCGGCACAGCCAGGAGGACCACCGCCCCGGAAGCGCTGCTCGCCGGGCCGAACGCCGTCTCCTGCAGCCCGGTCACGGTCAGCACCTCGACATCCGTGGCAACCATCCGCGGCTCGCCGTCGTGCAGGGCGTCCGGCGTCACGATGACGTCGACGCGGTCGCCGGACTGGAGTAGTGCCGCGATGCGATGGTCGGACAGCGGCAGCGGGAACACCACGCTGCCGCTGGGTGGCTCGATGGAACCCCCCGGCACGATCCTGCCCGCGGTGACGGGCTCCCCGGGCTCCAACGGACCCCGCGCCACCTCTCCGACGAGACGATCGGGGGGGAGTGTGGTGACGGGGAGGGTGGCCGTGACCACCGAGAGGTCCGCGGGACCGAGCGTGGCCCCCGACGCGACCGTTCGGGCGGCCACGGTGACGGTGCTCGGGTCCGCGGGATCCTCCGCGGTGGTGGAGGTGGCGACGGCGAGGACGATGCACGCAGCCACCAACAGCCAGCGGACCCGGTTCCCGTACCGCCAGACGAGCGCGGACAGGCGACGGCGCGACAACACGGCTGCAGCCTAGGTCGCCGCGGCGGTCACGCGCCGCTGTCGTCCACAGGACCGAGCCACCGCTGCGCGAACACGTCGGGCGGCAGTGGCCGGTCGAAGAGGAACCCCTGGAACAGGGCGCACCCGGCACCCTCGAGCCACGCGAGCTCGGCCTCGGTCTCGACGCCCTCGGCCAGGCACTCGACGTGCAGTGCGCGCGCCACGGCGAGGGTGGCCTTCGCGAGGGCCCCCACCCTCTCGTCGGTCGGCAGACCGCGGACGAGCGACTTGTCCATCTTGATCTTCGCCAGTGGGACGAGGTGCAGCGCCGTCATCGACGTGTAGCCCGTCCCGAAGTCGTCCACCGCGATCGGCACACCTCGGCGGGCCAGTTCCGCGACATCCTCCTCCACACCACCGCTGCGCGGCATCATGACGGTCTCGGTGATCTCCAGCTCGATGGCACCCGGGGGCAGCCCGTAGCGCGCGTGGACATCGTCGAGGACATCGCTGACGGGGCGCTGCCCCTGGAACTGACGTGCGGAGACGTTGACCGCGACCGTGGGGGGCGCCAGTCCCGCCGCCGACCACTCGGCGATCTGGGCGGCTGCGGTCTCGAGGACCCAGTTCCCGAGGCGCTCCATCACGGGAGCGGACTCGACGAGGGGCAGGAAGCCGCCCGGCGGCAGCAGACTGCCGTCGGGTTGTCGCCATCGGACGAGAGCTTCGGCACCGGCCAGTCGGCGGGCGGCATCGACCTGTGGCTGGTACTCGAGCACCAACTCGCCGTTGTCGATCGCAATATCGATCCGCGACAGGATCTCCAGCCGTGAGGCGATCTCTTCGGCCATCTCGGGGCGGTAGATCTGGCAGCCTTCGGCGCCCCGCGCCAGGTGCAGGGCGGTATCCGCCTGACGCAGCAGAGTCGGCGCATCGCTTCCGTCGAGGGCCACCCCGATGTAGGCGTCGAGTCTCATCTCCCGACCCCCGGGCGCCGGCAGGCCCGCCCGCAGATGAGCGCGGATACGGTTCGCCACCGCCATGGCCGTCTCCTCGTCGGCGGCTTCCGTGACGATCAGGAACTCGTCCCCACCGACCCTCGCCACGATGTCCCCGGGGGCCACCACGGTCTGCAGGGCGCGGCCCACCTCGCGCAGGACCTCGTCGCCGAAGGCATGTCCGAAGGTGCCGTTGATCTGCTGGAAGTCGGCGAGGTCGACCTGGAGCAGTGCCGTGTGGCGTCCCGACGACAGACGCTGCTCCAGTTCCGCCCCGACGGCGGCACGGTTGGGCAGGGCCGTCAGGGAGTCCTGGAAGGCGAGGTCGTTCAACTGTCGGCGCGATTCGTGTTCCCGGGTGACGTCCTGGCAGGTCCCG
This sequence comes from uncultured Micrococcales bacterium, assembly GCA_903915555.1. Lineage (GTDB taxonomy): Bacteria > Actinomycetota > Actinomycetes > S36-B12 > CAIWTL01. Next base: position 6,847 of record CAIWTL010000356.1, read on the forward strand.
ACGGAACGGATGGGTTCGCCGGCGGCGTCGTACTCGGTGCGCCCCCGTTCGTGGATCACCTTCGCGGAGCCATCCGGGAGGATGGCACGGTGGACCACGGAGTACTCGGTGTGATCGCGTACAGAGATCCAGTACGCATCGGTGAGTTCCGCCCGATCGTCGGGGTGGACGAACTCGAGGAAGGCGTCGAACGACGGCGTGAACGAGTGGGGGTCGGTGCCGAAGATCCGGTGGGTCTCTTCCGACCAACGCAGTTCGTCCTCGCGGATGTCGAGCTCCCAGCCGCCGAGGGCGGCGAGTTCCTGTGCCTCATCGAGCATTCGTGCGGTCCGGGTGAGTTCGGTGACGTCATGGACGACCGTCACGAGCATGGGCCGGCCCGACACCTCGACGAGGCTGTTGTCCACGATGACGTGGCGCAACGACCCGTCCTTGTGGCGGTGGGTGTTGGGGAACCGGGCGGAGCCGTTCGCCATGATCTCGGCCATGCGGGCCTGAACCCACTCCGGCGACGACTCCCCCTGGATGTCGGGGACCGCCAGATCCTCGAACTCCTCCCGTGTGTACCCGAGCGCCTCATGGGCTGCGGCATTGAACTGCGTGAACCGCATGGTCTCGAGGTCCACGACGAACACCCCGTCCCCGACCCGGTCGAAGAGACTGTGGAAGACGCGCTCGCGGTCGTGGAACGCCGTCCCCAACTGCCGCAGCCGGGACAGGTCCCGGACGATGCTCACCACCAGGGGCCCGGTGGCCCCCGGGAAGGCCGTGTTGGTGATGAGGACGTCCATGGCGCCCTCGTCGGTGTCCCAGGACTCCATGCTGGTGACGGGCACATCGCTCCCGATCGCCGCCCGGACCCGGGCATGCAGGTCATCCGCCACCTCGGCCGGCCAGAGGTCCTCGGGGAGACGCCCGATCAGGTCCGCGGGATCGCGACCGACGAGTGAGCAGTAGGCTCTGTTGACCCAGACGAGGCGACCGTCCTCGTCGCGGATGGCGACCGGGTCCGGCAGCGACTCGGCGAGATCGCGCCACATCGCCAGGTCCGGTTCACCGGTCACGACCGCCTCCCTCCGCACCCTGAGTCGGCCTCACCCTAGTGGTCGCGGACCTCACCCGGACGACGGACCGGATGCCTTGGTCGACGCAGCCGCGCCACCCGATCCACTGCCCGCGCTGTCACCGGAGGACCGGGGGGACGAACTCGTCGACGACGATGCCGCGTCCGTGCCGGAAACGGACGCCGCCGAACCCGAGTCGGCGTTGCCATCCTTCTTGGCGCCGGCATCCTTCGCGGCATCCTTGGCACCCCCGTCGGCAGTGCCCTTGCCGGCGGGCGAGCCGTCCTTGCGCGAATCGGTCCGGTAGAACCCCGGACCTTTGAACACCACCCCGACATTGCCGAACACCTTGCGGAGCGCCGGCTTCCCGCATGCGGGACAGTCGACGAGGGAGTCGTCGGTGAAGGACTGGACGGCCTCGAGGTCGTGGCCACAGTCACTACAGCGGTACTGGTAGGTCGGCATGTCCATCCTCTCCATCGCGGGACGGCCGGTCCCCGAGCAGCGTGCGTCGGACCGTGCGCCCACGACGGTCACGTCGCCCTCATGCCGACACTCACAAATGCTGGCACTCGCAAACCCTGAGTGCCAATCGTACCCGCTGTCGGCCTTCGCCCCGCTACCGTCGGCCCGTGTCCGAAGCGCCACCGCTGACCCGGGTCGTCGCCCTCGTCGCCCTCGGGGCGATCGCCGGGTCGCTGCTGCGTTACGCGGTCGGCCTGGTCGCGACCGCCGTCGCCGGCGCCGGGGGGTGGCCGTGGGCCACCTTCACCGTCAACATCGCAGGGTGCCTGCTGATGGGGCTGTTCCTCGGCCGGGTGAGGGCCGCCGGTGAGATCCCGCCCTACGCCACCCCGCTGGTCGCCACCGGGTTCCTGGGAGGACTGACGACGTTCTCGGCGTTCGCAGAGGAGACGGTCATGCTGGGCGAGGCGGGAACCGGCGCCCTGGCTGTGGGCTACGTCGTCCTCAGCGTGCTGCTGGGCGTCCTCGCCGTGTGGGCGGGACGTGTCCTCGCCTCGGGACAGGGCCGATGATCGAACCACTGGTGGTCGCGGCGGGCGCGACTCTCGGCGGCCCCGCGCGATTCCTCCTGGACCGCTGGATCCAGGAGAACGTCGTGCGCAACCATCCCCGCCGGATTCCCTGGGGGATCCTCACCGTCAACGTCCTCGGGTCGTTGCTCATGGGCGTCGTCATCGCGGCGCTGTCCGGACCCTGGGCGCTGTTCGCCGGCACCGGCTTCTGCGGGTCGTTCACCACGTTCTCGACCTTCGCCGCGCTGACCGAGGAGTCGTGGCGCGAGGGCTGGCGCACGAGTGCACTGGTCAACGTCACCGCCAGCGTCGGGATGTGCCTGGCCGCATTCTGGGGGTCCCACACCGTGACGGGGACACTGGTGGGCTGAGGAACGCCCCAGCAGGAGTCACACGTCGGCACCACCCCCGCGGCCGGGTGGGTGACCCCTCGGAGGCCGGGCGATCACCCGGTGGGGTGTTCGTACCCGGATGACCTGCCACGTTCCCCTAGGCTGAAGGTCTTCGCGGCACACGAAGGGACCCGGAGAGGCCGGTCACGCATGAGCGCTACGAGCACAACCGTCCGCCCACGACGCCGCAGCCGTGCGGACATTGTGCGGGCGAACGATGCGGCCGTGCGGACCGCGGTCATACACTGTGTGGCCGAGGTCGGCTGGGATGCTATGACCCTGTCCGGGGTCGCGAAGCGGGCCGGCCTCACGGTGGGGGCGGTGTACAACCGCGCCGAGTCGAAGTCCGAGTTGGGCAACATCGTCTGGTCCGACGCGATCCGTCAGCCGCTCACCGATGGCGTCAACCGGATCCTGAGTGCTGCCGAGGCGGGCGACGCGGCCGCCCTGAGCTCCGCGTTCGACCTGTGGGAGAACGACGAGATCCTCATCGCCAACACGGTCGAGTTCCTCATCGCCTCGCTGTTCGACGACGAACTCGACGAGGTGGTCGGGGCCGATATGCGCAGCATCCTGCAGCGGCTCCGCGTCGACCCCGACGGCTCGCCGCTGCCCGCCCACGTGGTCGCGGCCAACACGCTGAACATGTCCATGGCGTTCGGCCGGTTGCTCGCCCGTCGCAGCAATCCGGACATGCCGGCGCTGACCGACGCGCAACTCGCTGTGAGCGCGGCCTTCGCCGCCGCCCGATCCCCCGAACCACGACCTGCGCATCAGCCCCCCGTGGAGTTCTACCGCGATGCGGAGATCTCCCCGGAGCAGCAGCAGATCGACACAGCCACTCTCCAGGTGATCGCGCGGGTCGGCTACCGGCGGGCGACCATCGCCCGCATCGCGCGCGCGGCGGGACTCACGACGGGGTCATTGTTCAGCCACTACGACAGCAAGGCGCAGCTGGTCTCGGAGGCCGTGGCCGCCCTGCTGCGGACCCCTGCGGAGATGTGGGATGCCTACTCCCCCGTGGCCGAGGAACACGGCCCGCTCATCGGCAGGGCGATGTGGGTGGCCGATGTGCTGCGTCCGGAGAACGCGCGGAACTGGGCCCTGGATGTCGAGTTGGCACGCATCGGTCGATTCGTCCCCGAGTTGTCCGGGCTGCAGGCCCAGGTCGAAGGCCACCACCACACCAACCTCGGCGTGATGCTCGTGGGCTGTTTCGGCGGCGACCTCCACGATCTGCCGTTCGAGGACCCGTTCTCCGCCGGCAGCACGACCCGCTGACCGCCGGCCGTTCACCGGGGAAACCCTGGCGACTGCAGACCCGTCACCGGCCACTATCCTGAGGCCACCGCCCCGTTAGCTCAGTCGGATAGAGCGACCGCCTCCTAAGCGGTAGGCCGTGGGTTCGATTCCCGCACGGGGCACCGCCCGGATGTCCGCACGAACGCGGCCGCCCCGCGCCGCTGTGTGCATGCGGACCTGCAGTTCGCGGTCAGTGGTGACGGTCCGCCGACGGAGTCACTCGGTGGCGGTGACCTTCACCGCATAGAGCTTGCCGTCGGCGTCGAGGACGACCAGCTTGGCGGTCCCGGGTCCGACGACCTTGGCCCCTGCGTTGAACTGCGCGGAACCGTCGTCTCTGGGCTGGGAGACCTCCAGCACCTCGGCGTTGTTCGTCGTGACCTCGGTGACGCCCTTGGTGATGACGTTGAGGTTGTCGCCGACCTTGACGCTCTCGGTCTTCTGACCGTCGATCTCGATGGGGGGCAACACATTTCCTCCGATGGGCGAACCGGACTCCGCGGGGCTCGCCGACTCCGACGCCGCAGGCGACTCCGGCGGGGTCGACGGAGATGTCGACGAGGTCGAACATCCCGCGGCGAAGACCACGACGGCGGACAGGGCGATCACTGGGCGAACGAGCTTCATGGACTCACACTATCGGCCGATGCCACACGGTCGGCAGTCCGCGACCTCCCCGACGCTGGTGCAGACCGCCACTTGTGCAGACCGCCGCTAGTGCAGACCGCCACTAGTGCAGGTAGTACATGGTGTTCGGCAGGAGGAACCCACGCTTGAGGTGCCCCCCTGCCATGTCGCTGACCTGATCGCCGACCGACGCGACGATCCGCAGGCCCTTCTCCTGCAGCCCCTGGCGCACCTCGGCCTTGAACTCCCCGACACTCAGGTCGGCATTCTCCTTGCCCCTCATGACGAGGATGTCCCAGCCGGAAATCCCCTCAGCGCGCAGACAGCGGGTGACCGCGCTCCGGTTCGCCTCGGGTCCCGCGCTCACGAGGGCGATGCGCAGCCCCTGTCGCACCAGGCGGTTGTACAGCGCCCGCACCTGCGGGATGTCGGAGTAGCCGCAGTCGGCGACGTACCGGTCCCAGGTCGTCGGGTCGAAGGTGAACTGCGGAACCTGAGCGATCCCGTACGAGTAGCTGTTCAGAAGGGTCTCGTCGATGTCGAAGACGACGGCCGCTCGGCACGCCCGCACCTCGCGCGGCGCCCTCCCGCAGTTGGCGCGGGTCCACTCACGCACCCAGCGTCCCGCAGCGAGAGCGACAGCAGCGCGGTCGCGGTCGATCGACCGTCCGCCGTAGTAGGCCTTGATCTCCCGGGCCAGGTGGTCCCCGACGTTGTAGGTCGACTGGGCGATCGGCGGGAGATTCTGTCCACTGCCCACGATGGGCCGACCCTCGACGATCGGGCCGGGATTGACCGGGAACGCCGCCGCGTGGGCGGGCGGAGCGACTCCTGTCAGTGCTCCGACGGCGAGCACCGCGGTGGCAACGGTGATGAGCGGGCGCCGGAACCTCACGAACCCACCGTACCCACACCGTGCGACGGTCATCGCACCGTCAGCCGACGAGCACCTTGCCGATCGAGTAGATGACCAGCCCCGCCAGCGCCCCGACGACGGTGCCGTTGATGCGGATGAACTGCAGGTCCTTCCCGACGGCGACCTCGATCCTGCGAGAGGCCTCCGACGCGTCCCACCGCTTCACCGTGTCGGAGATCAGTCCGACCGCGTCCGCACCGTAACGGTCCACCAGGTACCCGGCGGCCCCGGCGATTCGGGCGTCCACCGATGCCTCGAACTCGGGATCCTCACGCAACCGGACCGCCGTCTCGGCGAGGTAGGCCTGCGCCCGCAGACGCAGGTCGCTGTCGGGATTGCTGAGCGCCTCCGTCACGATCTGCTTGGCGGCGGGCCAGATGCCGTTGACGACGCGCTGCGTCTCCGGATGCTGCATGACGGCGGTCTTCCACCCCTCGACCCGTTCGATCATCTGCGGGTCGTGCTGGAGGTCGTCGGCGATCCGCAGCAGGGCGGCGTCGAGTTGTTGCCGAGCCGGGTCGTCGGGGTTGTCGCGCAGCGTCTCGACCCACTTGATGAGCAGGTCGGCGGCCTTGTATCCGATCCGTTCGTGGACCCAGCGGATCGCGCCCTCCTGCGAGATGGGTCCGCGGTCGGCGATCACCGCGGCCACCCGATCGCGGTTCTCGAGCAGCCAACGGTGCAGCGCCGTGAGGATGCCGTCGACGACGCCCTGGTGGTTGCCGTTGTCGACAGCGGCGAACAACAGTCTCCCGGCGGGTGGGCCCCAGGCGTTCTCGCCCAACTGGGTGAAGACCGCGTTGCGGATCATCGTCTGCACCTGGTGGTCGTCCACGTTGTCCAGCAGCGCCTGCGCCAGCGACGCCCCCTCGGCCACGAGCCGTTCGCGGTGGTCGGCATCCGACAGGTAGTCCGCGAGACGCTGCGCGGGGTGTGCGGCCTCCACCTTCTCCACGACGTTGTCACGTGACAGGAAGTTGCCGTGGACGAAGGTGCTCAGGCTCTCGCCCAACTGATCCTTCTTCGTGGGGATCAGCGCGGTGTGGGGGATCGGCAGCCCCAACGGTCTGCGGAACAGCGCCGTCACGGCGAACCAGTCCGCCAGGCCGCCGACGACACCGGCCTCGGCCATGGCCCGGATGTACCCCCAGATCTCACCCCCGCCCGAAGCCTGCATCTTCCAGGCGAACAGGAACACGGCAGCGGCGAAGATGAGCAGGGCCGTGGCCAC
>CAIWTL010000357.1 GCA_903915555.1 uncultured Micrococcales bacterium
CGCCACTCGTAGCGGACGAAGACTTCGGTCGGGACATCCGGAAGATTGACGTCGAAGGACCGATCGGTGAGGAAAGCAGGGGCCTGGGGATTGGGCAGACTCGGATCAGGGAGCCCGTCGGCACCTCGCTGGAACATGTCGATATCCGAAGGCAGCAGGTCCGCGAGCGAGATGCCTCCGAAGAGCTTGAAGCCCTTGAGCATGTCGCCGGGCTTGATCTGGGGCATGGCGCCCCCGGTCCACGTCGATGGCCAACCGCTCTGCCCGTCGGACGGCAGGGCACCCGTGGCACCACCGAAGCCCTTGACGCTCATGCTCGGCGCGCTGATGCCACCACCGCGCTGGGCCCCTGCTCCGACGTCCTGGCTGCCGATGCCCTCGAGATAGATGCCGAGTTTGGTGCCATCGATTCCGTCGCGGAGGTAGAGGTCCGGGAACGAGACGTCGACGTACTGCGAGTCACCGGCCATGGCCGAGACGCCATCGACATTGATGAGGGCGCGCTCCATACGCGGGAAGGCATACGGCCGGCGCTCACGGGCGAGATCGCTGCTCGAGCCGCGCGGCGTGCCGATGTCGAGGTGCCAGTCCAGGCTCGCTGTCGGCATCGAGGTGGAGCCTTCGACTCCGCCGTCAGGTGCGAAGCCGACGTAGGCGCCGCGCATGTTGGCGCGACGCTTGGCCTCGGGTAGGCCGTTGTAGTAGGTGCGGAGGGCGCGCCCACCGGTCGTGGTGAAATTGGCACGCTTGCCGCTGACTGCCCTGTCCTCCGCGAAGAGCAGCGGCATCTCGAAGGTGATCGAGTGCCCGGCTCGATCCCGAGCGGTGACGGTGAAGGCGAAGGGCTCACCGCCGGGGAGTTCGGGGACGAAGACCTGGGCGCCGTTCCACTCACCACCGAGCGGGGTCGCGACGCCAGTGATGGTGGGGGTTGCGCGCGTGCGGAAGATCACTCGGGAGAACGGTGCTCCGCGCCCCTCATGGGGCACCCCATCAGCTCCGTCGAGGTCCATGGAGGGGACGTTGATGATGACGCGCTGGCTGAGGCGCTCGAAGGCGCGCACGGTGCCGGATCGGTCGGAGAGGAACTCTCGGGTGACTTCTTCGACCAGGGTGGCGGGTGCGGCGAAGGGGTAGACGAAGCCGCGCCTCGTCGTGCGGATGTAGGTGTCGCGCCCGTCCCAGGTGCGCTGCTGCCACGAGGTGAGGCTGGAGACCCCGGGCTCATTCCACTCCCCCGCGGCGCGCATCGTGCCGCCGAGCGCAGAGAGAGTGAGGTCGACGGCGACAGGGTCGGCCACCCCGCCCTTGACCGCAGCGGAGCCTGCCGCGTTGGACGTCATGCCCGTGAGGCGGCCGATATCGGATCGGTCCTGCGGATTGGGCCGCATCTCGAAGGGGTAGTCCACGGATCCCGTGGTCGTGGCGATGCCCGACGGTGAGGTGCCCAGCATCCGCGCGGCGCGCTTGTCACGCAGCCAGACCACCCGCACGGTGTCGCTGGAGTGGTCATAACCGGTGGGGTCGCCTTTGGAGTCGAAGGTGCGCGTCGCCAGGCGCGTCTGCCACACCTCGGTACGACCATCTCGCGTGGGGCCGACGAGGGGATGCTCCCATCCCGATTCGTCACTGGGAGAAAGGACCATGAACCACGGGATCTCGATGGCGGTCTGGGTGGCGTTGGGGTTGCCGTAGATCACGTCGGCCGGCGAGATTCGCTCGCCAGCCGGGTAGGCGGCAAGCGACGTGACGCGTGGTTCGCACTCCAGCCAGGTGAGCAGGCCGGCGCGCGTGGCGGGGAGTCCCCCGGCCGGCAACGTGAATGCGAGGCGGCTCGATTCAGCAAGTCGAGCGTCGACCGGGGTGGGCGGACGCATTCCCGAGGTGATCTCCTCGATGACCGCCTGAGGGCCCAGGTCGACCACCATGGTGGCGACACCACGACCGTCCGGGCCGATGCGGCCCCCGCTGATGCGGGCGTTGGCGAAGGACAGTGTCAGCCGCTGCATGCTCGCGCGGTCGCGCAAGGAGAAGTCCAGGGAGCCGGAGCGGCTCGTGATGACCTTGAGTGCGGCCTCAGCCGTCCCCGGGATGGCCAGTGCCGCCGCGATCAGTCCAGCGCCGCCGAGGACGCTGCGACGCGTGACCGAGAGCGAGCCCTCCGGCTGTTGAGGCGTCACCTCGTCCGGCACGTACTCGACCCCCTCTCAGGACCCCCGCGGGAGACTAGTCGCCCGACCCTCTCGGTGTCTGAAGAACCTCAGCGGCTGCATCCGAGCGAGCACGCTTCCCCCAAGCCCCCACGAGCATGGCCAGCCCGAGAACAGGGATCGCCGCCACGGCGCACAGGACGGCGTACGACGAGAAGGCCACGATCAGGCCCGCGACCGCTCCCCCGACCGCGCCGGCGCCGTTCATGACGAGGTCGGACAACCCCTGCACCGACGGAC
>CAIWTL010000358.1 GCA_903915555.1 uncultured Micrococcales bacterium
CGGGGTCGGTGGCAACCACCTGCGTGAACTGATCCTTCAATTGACCATCGCGCCAGTCCCCCCAGTCCGCCGCGGTCGATCCCGTCACAGCGAAATTGCGGAACCTCGCCTCGGGTACCGAGTAGTTCTTGGCGAAAGTGGCTGCCCAGGAGATCCCGTTGCCGAGGCCATAGTCACTCGTGTACTTGATCTGGTCCGTATTGTTGCGATTCGGCGAATTCGACGAGCACGCGTTGCTCAGTTGATCGCGTGGTTTGCATTCGAAGAGTCGGAAGGTGGACATCTCGTCACCGCCTCCGTAGTAGCCGAAGCCGGCAGTGAAACTGTCCCCGAACGCAGTCACCGATATCTTCTTGTCCCGACCCACCGTCACCGCCACCGATGTCTTACCCCCGCGTCCGGACAGGTCGATCGATTGGCGGCCCTCGAACTTCGACTCAGGAGTGAAGCGGATCATGTTCCGGACGGGTTCGAATCGAACGACGCCCTCCGTAGGCTCCTTATCCACTTCGGACAGGGTGACTTCCGATCCACACCGCGGCACGACATAGACCACCGAGTCTGGGGCAATGGGGTCACGCGTATCGACGGGAACGCGCTCGGTACCCACACATCCCCGATCCGGGGCGCGGCCCGTCAGGCGCAGCCTCATGTCAACTGTCTCGCCGGTCGAGGTCACCACGCTGGCCGCGTCCGGTCCGGCGTAGCCATCACTGGGGGTATAGACGAGTTCCGCCCGGTTGCTGCCTATCGACACGATGTGGGCCTCACCTATCGTGTGGACCGGCGCCTGACTGATCCGCAGTCCGTTCGCGAGGTCTCCGCGACAGGGAATCGGGACACGAATCGTCGGGGACCAGGGCGAACCCATATCGACGCTGGGCACGAACGCCGCGACCTTGCCGGCACTGCACTGGACACCCTTGCCCGAGTCCCGCACCACCTCGATATCGACAGTGGTACGGATCTTCTCGCCCAAGCGGTGAGCCAGGACGTAGCGATCGTCGCCGTGGAAGCCGCTGTCAGGGATGTAGCGGAACAAGTCCCCGACATTGCTCGGACCACTTCCGTGCTCCGGCCCTTGTCGGGTGATGAGATCGCGGACCGTGCTGGGGTCACACGGTGCCGCGATGTACCCCACGCCGTTCTCCGGGACGAGCTGGGTGACCTGGGGCAGGCACCCCTGCGCCGGGGGTGGACTGTCGACGAGGATGTCCACGGCGAACTGCGCATCCGGGCCCGCCGCGACGACGGCCCTGTCGGTCCCCATGAATCGGGGATTCGTCCAGACTCTGAGAAAGGCCTGCCCGTCCTCGATCTCGATCTCGGCGTTCGCATGGGCCGGTGGCTGCTTCAGCCTCAACTCGCTGAGATCTCCGGCGCACGTCAGGGGGACCTTGTACATGCCACCCACCTGCAGGGTGACCCCGAGCGGCTGGCAGAGGACCCGGGGGTCCACGGCGATCGTCACCGTCGCAGTCTGACCGGCTGAGCCAACTTCGAAGGAGTCGGTTCCAGAGAATCCCTCATCAGCCGTGTAGACCACGTTCTGTACCGAGTCGGGATCAGACAAAGTCCCGTGAGCAGGCTTCCTCACGATCTCTGGGGAACCCGCACAGTTCAGTTGTATCGGCTGCGGGACACCGGACTTGGCGTCGGCTGAGCCCGGGCCACAACCGGGCTCGATGCCCATCCGGATCACGCCGACGGTTACCACACGACCACGATTGCCACGCGACCGCTCGGCGTTACCCTTCTTCTTTCCCGTGGCGTGGAGGCGGCGGCCGTAGGTCATGGTGTCCTCACCGATCTGACCCCGGAAAGGTGTGTACCGCCACGCGGAGACACTACCTTTACTCGGGGACTGGGTCACCAGATTGCCATTGCACGGGAGCCTGATATCCGTGGGACCC
>CAIWTL010000359.1 GCA_903915555.1 uncultured Micrococcales bacterium
GCTCTTGACATCGGTCAGCGAGGGCGGGTGAAACGTGCCGTCAGCACCCTCGTCGGCCTAGACGTCTTGCAATGGGCTGGAATGCGAAATGGACGAGCGGTTACGCAGGGTCATGCGGATCTCGATGAACTGCTGGCTGCAGGGCTGACGCCCATGCCTGAGCGGGAGATTCAGACTTACCCGCTACTCACAGCACCTCTCGATGAGTTCCTCAAGCGATGGCACGAGAAGCGGGGCGATCTCATCGATGACGCTCAAGGACCCGAGCAGGACGGGGTCACCGTCTACAACACGAGCGCGACGAGACCAGGTCGATCGAGTGAGGGGGGTGCGCACACGAGGCCGGATCTCACCGGCATTGTGGACCTGCATTTCGAGCACCTGGGGGAATGGAATGAAGTCCACGCCGTCGAAGTGAAGCCCTACTGGGCAGTTGATCGTGCCGCGCTCTTCGAGGCGGCGGCCCAAGCTGCGCTCGGAAGATGCACTTTCTCTTGGCTGCTCGTGTGGGTGCCTGACCCCGAAAGCGGACACTTCACCGCCCCGCAGCAGTCCCTCATCCACAACGCCTCCCAAGTGCTTCCTGCCTTGGAGCGGGAGGCCGCCGATCTGGGCCTTGGGCTGCTCGTCGCTACCGATCTAGCCGAGTCAGCCGTGCTTGCGGAGCGGGTCATTCCGCAGCGCCGCGCCATGGATCCGCGACGGGCAGAGGAGTTGTTCAAGGCCCTCGGTCGCACCGACGGAACCTAGGGGGGCCCGCCCGCTGAAAGGATCCGCTGACGGCAACGCTTGCGAGCCCTTGCCCCCATCAGTTGGATCGGGCGGCAGCCACAGCCATGCGAGCCCAGGCCTCGGGTGTCACAGTGTCCGGCAGGTAGCCCCCCGCCCCCCCGAGCAGGCTGGGAACCTCCGGGAACTCCCGCCGAACCCGTCTGACAGCAGCCTCCATCCCCACAATCGAGTAGCGCAGGGTTGAGAGGGGATCCTCGTCATGGCCGTCGGCTCCCATGGCGACAAGGATCATGTCCGGAGCGAATTCGCTGGTCAACTGCACGAATCGCCCAACCCCCTCGATCAACTCGGCATCGCCTGATCCAGCCGCCAGCGGCTCGTTGTAGACGTGCTGCTCCGGTGAGTCAGCGTGGCCGGTACCGGGGAAGATGGTGCAGTCGTGAATGGAAAACGTGAGGGCTCTCGGCTCATCCAGGAGGAGCGTCTCATTGCCGTCTCCGTGATGCGCATCGATGTCCAAGATCGCGACGCGCTCAACACCCGAGGTCGGATCATCGAGCAGCCGCCGCGCCGCGATGGCGAAGTCGGCGAAGACGCAGAAACCACTGGAGCGATCACCCATCGCGTGGTGCTTTGCCCCCGGGAAGTGAACGGCCGTCAAAGCCCGCCCCTCAACCAGCGCCTGAGCAGCGAGCAGGGTGCCGCCCACCATGCGATGGGCGATCCGCGCGAGGTCCGGCCGCTGACCCGCCCACTCACCGCAGCGCCCCTGGGCTATGACCTGGTCGACGTATGCGGGATCGTGGACGGATTCGAGCACAGCCCGGTCAGGCAGCAGGTCGGAGTCGAGCTCAAAAACCTCGATACCTGCCTCCTCGGCAAGCTCAAGCAGCAACTCTTGCGCCTTGGTGAACCGGCGACCCTGCGTGGGGTGATGGGAGTCGAAGACCCAGTCGGCGTAATCGTCGTGGTGGACCAGGACGATAGCCGTCATGCGCCCTCGCTAGGGGTCGCCATGAGCACAGCTATCTGGTCGATCGCGTGACGCAAAGGCATGACCAGCACCGGGGCGATCCCGCGGGACTCGAGCACATCCAGGATCGATCGGTAGTAGGCGAGGATCTCGTCAGGCTCACCGTTGAAGCGCGTGAGCATCTCCGGGCCGTCGATCATCAGGTCGGTGTGGATTGCGCGGGCGTTGTGCAGCTTGTCCGCGGCGGTCACGAGCAAAACGTCGTCGCTGGCCTCTCGCAGGTGAGCGATGTGGGCGACCTTGCGCTCGACGTAGGGCAGCTTGTCCCTTCGGTCTTCAGCGGTGGAGTCACTGCAGCCGAGGACGATGTCGGCCACTCGATCACCGAATCTCGTGCGCACGTCCTCGGCGCGAGGTAAGCCGCCCTGGTCCTCGACGACGTCGTGAAGCAGGCCAGCGATCGCCTGGTCCTCGTCTCCCCCGGCCTCGAGCACCGAGCCGGAGACAGCGAGCAGGTGGGCGACGTAGGGAATGTCGGTGCCCTTGCGGCGCTGGGCGGCATGGGCGGTAGCGGCGTAGGCGACAGCGTCGGCGTACCGCTCGGTCAGTTGCGTGGTCATGTGGACCCCCTCTGCTTGTGTGAAAGCCTGCCAAAGGCGGGCGGCGAAGTCCTCGATCGCCTCATCAGAGGCGAAGTCGGCTGGTGTGGGGCGGACGTAGATCCGCCGGCGTTCAGTCGCCATGGATGAACCCCCAGACCAGGGCGACGGCTAGGGCGATCGTGGCGATCAATCCCAGGACAAGAGTGAGGACGCTGCCGGCGTCCCAGCCATGCATCGATGTCATAGACACCCCCGAAGCTCAAACGTTCCGGCCGGCGGTTGCACGGACGGCTGCTCTACCTCCGGGGCCACCGTGCGCGAGCGGGCGGTTGGCAGACGGCAAGCCGGAGGGCTTTACGCCGTCTTCTCGAGCAACTTCAGTGTCTCAGGGGGGTCTGACAGTGAGACCTCACCCGTGGGGACTACTCAGGGGGCGCCGTGGTCGACCTCACCGAGGAAGTCCGACGCCGACATCGCCGGCCTCCACATCACCGCGCAAGCGTTGACCGTCACAGGCCACGCGACGACCTGCGACGGAGACAACGAACTCGGGCCACGAAACTTGACTCGAAGAAGTGCGCAGAAGATGCGCACGCCTCATGTGTTGTCCAGGAACCGCTCAATCTCGGTGATCCCACCGTCCACGTCCACCCCGCCCACATCGACCTCGCCCACATCGGCCACTGCCAATCTCGCCCGATCCAGAGTGTCACGCGCCTCGCGTCGTACTGCCTCAGTGTTGACGCTCCTGAAGGCATTGACAACGCCCCGGACCCCACTTCGGTCTGCGTCGTTGCCATCATTGATCAGGCGATAGCCCCCATCCCGGAGGTAATCGCTGTACGCGGTGGCGGACTCCGGCTCGGCATAGGAGGCGAAACCTCGAAGAGGCTTCCGAGGAGGCATGGGCTCGGTCTCTGCCCAGCCGATGGGGCTGATGACGAAGACCGGGAAGTCATCGCCCACTGGGGTTCGCGCAGCCTGACTGATCCAACCGGCGACATGGGAAAGCGGCGTGTTGACCTTCAATGCCCGATTGCCAGGCTTGCGGTGCAAGAACTCAAAGCCGGTGTCGTCCCACAGTTCCCCCACCGCCACGCTGCCGTGGACGGTGTCGAATCTGATGGCCGGCACCTGCCTGCCATAGACGGCTCTGTCGGGGCGCCAGATCTCCGCAGCCCATTCCTCGAAGTCCGACTGCAGCGTGAAGACATAGAGAGCCGCGCTGCGGCTGCGAATCTCGCCCGTGGGCGATTCGCCCGAGGCGTGGCTGGCGACGTACAGGAGGATCGGGGCAACCCCGACCAGTTCATCCTCGAGATGCCGTCCCCAGCCCACCGACCATGGCGATGTCGTCAACCCAACCTCCCCCGTCTGACCATACAGATTCCATCTGTCGTCTCGCCGCTTCCGGTGGCCCTCTCGTGCATTGATGTCATAGAAACCCCCGAAGCTCGAACGTTCCGACCGGCGGTTGCGCGGGCGGCTGCTCTACCTCCGTTGCCACCGTGCGGGAGCGGGCGGTTGGCAGAAGACCTGCCGGAGGGCTTCACGCCGTCCTCTCGAGCAACTTCAGTGTCCTAGGGGGGTAACAGTCAGGTCATATTGCATGGCAATTGCAGACGGAGGTGCCACCGACCGCTACCTCAGACCGATTCACGCAACTTGCCAGGCTCAAGCCCTCACATGCCCGGGTCTGACGGCAACTCGGATACGGAGGTGACCTGGTGCCGCCAAGCGCAGACTTCGGGAGAAGACCCTTTGGGTCGGGATTGATTTGTGTTCCATGGCCTTCATGGGTTTCGCACCTTCACACCTCCACGAAGAATGTGTCCTGTGCTTGAGCAGGGGGTTCACCGGACAGGCTCGTGTACCTGGCTGAAGCGTCGAGTGCGCTGCCGCGTGTGCACGGACCGGAACTGCGCGTCGGACGGATCTGATGTCCTGGGTGCTTTCGGGCATGCCTGCTAGTCGCGATGCCGCATATGGGCTTCAATGGCATCCTCACATACAGTTTTGGAGGATCGTGGAACTTCGCGACGCCGCCGTTGTCTTGGGCGTTCCTGCTGATGCCACCGCGGATCAAGTGAGGTCCGCGTTCCGCGCGCGTGCTCGCCTTCTTCATCCAGACCGCATGGCCAGCGCTGCGTCCACCGACCGAGTGGCTGCGCAGGCCGCGATGGCACAACTGAACGAGGCAAACGAAACGTTTGCCGCTCACTTTCAGCGCGGAGGTGCGAATCGCCCTGCACCTGAGCCTAAACCACGACACTCACAGGGCGAGTACAAAC
>CAIWTL010000360.1 GCA_903915555.1 uncultured Micrococcales bacterium
AGGCGGCGGCGAAGGCGTTGCCCGCGGGTGCCGGCCGCGAACGGACCCTCGCCGCCCTCGATCAGTACGCCACCGACGTCCAGGCCCTCTGGCCGCTGCTCCAGACGGCGGACACGAACGCCGCCACAGAGGCGCAACGCGAGGCCGCACTCCGGCTGTCCGTCCGGATCGAGGAAGCCGACAAGGCCGGCGCGTCGTCCGCCGACGCCTGGTCGACGGTCACCTCGAACATCACCGACATGGTGACCGCAGGGGTCGAGCGTCTGGATCAGTTGCCGTCGCCGCAGGTGCCCGGCGTGATCGTCCTGCTGTTCCTCATGGGTATCGCCACCCTGGCGATCACGGCGGCGTACCAGTCCGCTCCGTTGGGCAGCAACCTCGTGCTGACCGGCATCATGGCCGCGGTCGTGGCGCTTCTCCTGAACTTCGTCGTCGAGATCAGCAACCCGTTCCTGGGCGGATTCGGGGCCGTCCCGGCGATCGGCTGACCGGGCGAGGCGTCAGCAGCGCGGCAGTCGCTCCCCCAGCCACTGCTCGATGCCGTCGATCGAGATCCGCTCCTGCACCATGGAATCGCGTTCTCTCACCGTCACCGCGTTGTCCTCGAGCGACTCGAAGTCGACCGTGAGGCAGAAAGGAGTGCCGATCTCGTCCTGTCGGCGATAGCGGCGCCCGATGGCGCCGGCATCGTCGAAGTCGACATTCCAGCGCTGCCGCAGGGCGGCGGCGAGATCCCGCGCCTTGGGCGACAGGTCGGCGTTGCGGGACAGCGGCAGGACAGCGGCTTTGACCGGGGCCAGACGCGGATCGAACCGAAGGACGGTGCGCTGGTCGACCCCGCCCTTGGTGTTCGGGGCCTCGTCGACGGCGTACGCGTCGAGCAGGAAGGCCAGTACGGCTCGGGTCAGTCCGGCCGCCGGCTCGATGACGTAAGGGGTCCACCGGTCCCCGGAGGCCTGGTCGAAGAACGAGAGATCGGTGCCCGAACTGTCGCTGTGGGTGCGCAGGTCGAAGTCGGTGCGGTTGGCGATGCCCTCCAGTTCCGCCCAGGTACTGCCCGCGAACTCGAAGCGGTACTCGATGTCCACGGTCCTTTTCGAATAGTGGGACAACTTCTCCTGGGGGTGCTCGTAGAGGCGGAGGTTCTCGCCCCGGATCCCCAGGTCGGTGTACCAGGACAGCCGCTCCTGCAGCCAGTACTCATGCCACTGCTCGTCGCTGCCGGGCGGGACGAAGAACTCCATCTCCATCTGCTCGAACTCGCGGGTCCGGAAGATGAAGTTGCCCGGGGTGATCTCGTTGCGGAACGACTTGCCGGTCTGCGCGATCCCGAAGGGCGGCTTCATGCGGGCCGCATTGGCGACATTGAGGTAGTTGACGAAGATCCCCTGCGCCGTCTCGGGCCGCAGGTAGTGGACCGCACCCTCGTCCTCGACGGGCCCGATGGCCGTGCGCAGCAGTCCGTTGAAGTCCCGGGGCTCGGTGAACTCGCCCTTCGTGCCGCAGTGGGGGCAGGCGATCTCGCCCAGACCGTCCGGTGCGCGGCCCTTCTTCTCCTCGAACGCCTCGATCAGCTGGTCCGCCCGGAAGCGCTTGTGGCACTGGCGGCATTCGGTCAGGGGGTCGACGAAGGCCTCGACGTGGCCGGACGCCTGCCAGACCTGCGGTGCGAGGATGACCGAGGAGTCGAGGCCCACGACGTCATCGCGGCCCCGCACCATCGTCTGCCACCACTGACGGCGGATGTTCTCCTTGAGTTCGACTCCCAACGGACCGTAGTCCCAGGCCGATCGTGTGCCGCCGTAGATCTCACTGGACGCGAACACGAACCCACGCCGCTTGCACAGGTTGACGACAGCGTCCACCCGGTCCTTTTCCGCCATGGCCACCAGCGTAGTGCCCTAGCGCTCGCCGCCTGCGCGGGGACGGGCGGTGTCCGCATCGACCGCCCGCGCACTGGGAGCGGTCTCGATGTGCTCACCGTCGGCCCTGGTGAGGATCTCCAGGACGATGTCCTCGCCGGTGCTGTAGCTCTGCAGGGGCCCCAGCGCCATCTTCGCGGCGAAACTGCCGAGTCCGCGCCGCAGCGCCCCCGCGTCGTCCCATCGGCTGCCCAGCACCCACCTGTCGGGCTGGTCCGGGGAGCGCCCGACCCAGCCCTCACGGAAACCGGTCGCCTGCGACAGGGCCGCCAGGGCGTCGGCGAGGAGGGGGGCGATGGCGTCGTCGCGATACATCAGGAGAGCGAGCACGACGCCGAGCATGCCGTGGATTGGGCGCAGACCGCCAGATGAGGGACGATAGGACGGACGCGGCAAGGAGCAGACGAGTGGCCAACAAGAAGTCCGGTAGTTCGGGGAAGCAGGGTCGTGCCTCGGCGTCGCGGCCGCCGACCTCCCGCCAGCAGCAGGCCCAACCTCAGTCCGGCTCGGCCAGGCGCACCCTCGAGCGTCTCAGCGCCCCCGCTCTCGTGACGCTGCACAACCTGCCGCGCTGGCTGATCCCGGTGGCTCTGGCGACCATCCTGTTCCTCGGCCTGATCCTGTCGGGCGACTGGCGTTTCCTGGGCGCTCTGCTGCTCGTGGTCGTCGGGCTGTTCGTGTCCTGGCTGACCGCCCTGTCGTGGCCGATCCTCACGCCCTCAAGCAGGTTCATCCGTGTGCTGGTCGGTGTCGCCCTGTTCGGCCTGGCGATCCTGAAGGCCCTCGGCCGCTGGTGACCCGACCGCGTTCGGCACGGCCCCGCCGTACCTGCGGTCACGCGACACGTACTGCTCCAGTGCAGTCCAGAGGTGGCGACGGTCGACGTCCGGCCACAGTTCGGGGAGGAAGACCATCTCGGCGTAGGCCGACTGCCACAGCAGGAAGTTGCTGATCCGCTGTTCCCCCGAGGTGCGGATGAACAGGTCGACGTCCGGCATCTGTGGCTCGTCCAGGTAGCGCGCGAACAGGTCCTCGTCGATGCGCCGCGGATCCACCCGCCCGTCCCTGACGTCCCTGGCGACCGCCGCGGCCGCATCGGCGATCTCCGCCCGGCCCCCGTAGTTGACGCACATCGTCAGCGTGCAGCGGTCGTTGTCGGCCGTGAGCGTCTCGGCGGCCTCGAGCTCCGCGATGACGGATTTCCACAGCCGGGGGCGCCGCCCGGCCCACCGGATGCGCACCCCCAGATCGTGGAGTTCCTCGCGGCGGCGGCGCATGACGTCACGGTTGAAGCCCATCAGGAAACGGACCTCGTCGGGCGACCGGCGCCAGTTCTCTGTCGAGAAGGCGTACACGCTGACGTTGGGGATGCCCAGTTCCAGGGCACCGTGCATCACGTCGAGGAGGGCGAACTCCCCCGCCGAGTGACCGGCATTGCGGGGCAGCCCCCGCTCCTTGGCCCAACGGCCGTTGCCGTCCATCACGATCGCGATGTGCCGCGGCAGGGCATCGGGGGGGAACCGGGGTGGCGGAGCGCCGGAGGAGTGGGGCTCCGGTTCGGCGTAGCGCCTGCTCATGGAGCCGCCTCGACCAGAGGCAGCGACCGCAACTGGCGCTCCAGGTGCCACTGCACGAATGCCGCGACGAGCGAGCTCCCCTCCCGCCGCACTCTGACGTCCGCCGTATCCACGAGCGCCCACTGTCCCGACAGCAGGGCCCCGAGCAGTTCGAGCGTCTCGGGGCGGGTGGTGGCGGACCCGCTGGGCCGACATTCCACGCACATGGAGCCACCCCCGGCGAGGTGGAACGAGCGGTGGGGCCCGGGAGCCCCGCACCGGGCGCAGTCGTCGAACGAGGGCGACCAGCCGGCCATCGCCATCGACCGCAGCAGGTAGGCGTCGAGGATCATCCGCGCGTCGTGCTCGGCGGCCGACAGCGCCCGCAGTCCCCCCACGAGCAGCAGGTACTGCTGCGGGGCCGGTTGGCGGTCGACGGGGGTCAGCCGCTCGGCGGCCTCGAGCATGGCCGAGCCCGCGGTCCAGCGGGGGAAGTCGCCCACGAAGTCGGCGCCGTGTGCCCGGAAGGACTCGACCTGGGTGATGGTGTCGAGGCTGCGCCCCTCGTAGAGCTGGAGGTCGACGTGACCGAAGGGCTCCAACCGCGCCCCGAAGCGGCTACGGGGTCGCCGGACGCCCTTGGCGACCGCGCGGATCCGACCGTTCTCACGCGTCAGCAGGGTGATGATGCGGTCCACCTCACCGAGGTCGTGTGTACGCAGCACGACCCCTTCGTCCCGGTAGACCGCCATGGGTCCAGTGTGGCAGGCGGGCTCCTCCACCTGCGTGCATTACCGTCGTGGCGTGAGCGATTCGGCCGACGGAGGCACCAGGCGATGGCGACTGCGCCGTCCGAGCGTGTCGTTGAGCCGACCCCAGCAGCCCCCTCGCGCGTCGGTGGCGCGCCCGGACAGCATCCCGCCGCCGGAGGACTCCGCGGTGCCGGCGGAGTCGGACGTCCAGTTCATCGCCTTCGATCCGAAGTGGTTCCGCCGCAGCGCCATCACCCTGTTGGTGATCCTGACCCTGTACGCCCTGGCACGGTGGCTGTTCGAGGTCACCGGACACTTCCTGTTCCTCCTGCTGCTGGCGTGGTTGATCGCCATCGCCATGGAGCCGTCCATCCGCTTCTTCGAGCGCCGCGGTCTGGCGCGCGGAGCGGGCACCGGCATCACGCTGCTGCTGGGGTTCCTCCTCACCTTGGGCATCTTCGCGATGCTGGGCGGGGTCTTCTCCGCCCAGTTGGCGCAGTTGGTGCAGTCGCTGCCGGGGATCATCAACGAGCTGGTGGCATGGGTCAACCAGCGGTTCGGCCTCAACCTCAGTTCCAGCACCATCCAGCAACAGTTGAACCTGGACGCCAGCCAGATCGCGACCTATGCCTCCGACTTCGCTGGCGGAATCGTGGGGGCCCTCGGGGTCGCGTTCTCCATCGTCTTCGACGCCCTGACGGTGCTGGTCTTCGCGTTCTACCTGGCCGCGGACGGACCGCGGCTGCGGCGCACGATCGCGTCCTGGCTGCCGCCGAAGCGGCAGCGGGTG
>CAIWTL010000361.1 GCA_903915555.1 uncultured Micrococcales bacterium
CCCGGCAGCACCGCCTCACCGACAGTCGCGCCTTCGCCCTCACCGTTCGGAGGGGGCGTCGGCTGCCCGCCCCCTCGGTCGTCGGCCATCTGCTCACGAGACCCGGGAACAGCGACGCCGCCCAGATCGGGCTCATCGTGTCCAAACGCGTCGGGAACTCCGTGCAACGTCACCGCGTGAGCCGTCGACTGCGCCACGCGGCCGCCGGGGGCATCGACCTCCTGCCACCCGGTTCCCAGCTCGTCCTGCGGGCACTCCCCGGCGCGTCCGCGCGGGGGGCCGATCTCGCCGGCGACGTCGCTGCCATACTGCAGCGGGCCGCACTGCAGCGGGCCGCGCGGTGAGCGCCGGGTCCTTCGCCGGGCCGACGGCGGGACGCACCGGATGGCGGGCCGTGGTGTGGTGGTCGGGTTGGCCGTTCCGGGCGCTGATCCTCATGGTGTTCCGGGGGTACCAACGGCTCGTCTCACCGCTGACCCCCGCCTCCTGTCGGCTGTACCCGTGCTGTTCGGAGTACGGGGTGAGGTCCGTGCGTCGGCACGGTGCGGCCAAGGGGACGGCGCTGACCGCCGCCCGGCTCGTGCGCTGCAACCCGTGGAACAAAGGGGGAGTCGACCTCGTGCCACTGCCCGGCCGGTGGCGCTCACCCGTCGATCCCGATGGGACCGCCAGGGTCCGGCCCGACTGATTTGCCCCGTTCACCTCGCATTCGCCTCACGGGCACGACAGTCTGTCCCCGTGAACGGTCAGCAGAAGGTCACGACGGTCCTCGCGGTCGTCCTGGGTACGGTTCTTGCCACGGTGATGCTGAACGCCACCGACATGTCACCTGAGATGACCCTCGCCGGAGGCAATCGGGCGGCAGCCACCGAGACACCGTTCGACGCGTCCAAGGGTGTCGCTCCCACGGACTTCTACACCCCGCCCAATCCGCTGCCCGATCAGCCACCGGGCAGCGTGCTGCGCGCCGAGCCGATCAAGGACGCGCCAGAGGGCGCAGCGGCGTGGCGAGTGTTGTACATGTCGTCCAACAATGCCGGCGATCCGGTAGCCATCTCCGCGTTATACGTCGAGCCGACGACGCCGCCGACCACTGGTAGTCGGTTCCCGCTGATTGGATTCGCCCATGGCACCACCGGCGTCGGTCGCGAATGCGGGATGTCACAGGCTCCGTTCGTCGATGAGACTCCCGGCAACGAGTACTGGCGGACACTGATCGGTCCGATGGTGGGCGCCGGCTTCGCGGTCGTGGCCACCGACTACGAGGGAATGGGTGCACCCGGTACCGCCACCTACTTGCTGCGCAAGCAGTCGTACGACGTGCTGGACAGCCTCCGGGCGGCTCTGGAGCTGCGCCCGCAACGCCTGGATTCGTTGAACCTGGGAGTGCTGGGACATAGCGAGGGTGGCTACGTGGCCCTCACGACCGCCGACATGGCCGCTGACTACGCGCCTGAGTTGTCGATCCAAGGATCGGTGTCGCAGGCCCCGGGTGGACTTCCCCCGATCCCCGCAGCCATAAATGCTCTGCTGGGATCGACGGGTGGCGATGGTCCGACCCCACGGAGCGGCTACATCACCGACCTCACGACGTCGTGGAACGAGACCTACCCCGACATCTCAACACCCGAGATCTGGTACACCGCCGAAGGAAAGACCGCGATCCCGGAGGCTGCGAAGCTGTGCCAGGGAGCCCAACTGGCGTTCCTCGATCAGCCGTTCCACTACTACTTCAACAACAAGGTCCCGATCGCCATGGCCGAGATCCCCGCGATCGAGCAACCCCTGACACAGCAAAGTGACATCCCGATCCTCCTGCAGCAGGGTGACGAGGACACCAGCGTGGTTCCGCAGTTGACCCGGGCCATGGCCATCCAGGGATGTGCACTCGGCGACAAGATCGAGTACCAGGCGTTCCCCAACGATGTGCACCGATCGGTGCAGTACACCGGACGGGCATACTTCCTCGACTGGTTCAGCCAGCGATTCAGCGGCGCGGCCGACACCGACTACTGCAGAGGCTGGTGAGTGACGTGGTTGCCGGAGTCTTGGCCATCATCACGGGGATCGTGGCCCTGGTCGGCCTCACGGGAAAGGTGACGGTTCCACGGGTGTGGATGCGGACTGTCCTCGCGGGGTTACCGGTCGTCGCAGTGTCCGGAGCGCATTTCGCTCCGGGCGGCTGGAACCTCACGATCGCCATCGGCATGACGCTCTCGGTCGTCCTGGGCATGCTGGCCTCGCTGATCGGTCCGGCTGAACTGTCGGCTCCGACCGGTCACTGGGTCGCCCAGGGGTGGCGACTGCTGTCGGTTCTTGTCGTGGGCGTGGTCCTGGGGACGGCGGTCATCCGGTGGGGGACCAGTCTGATAGCACCCTTCCCACTCCTGAGCCCCAGTGCTCTGGGTGTCATCCTGGCGATCGGCGCGGTGGCTGCGGCAGTCGGGGGAGCCGGTCTTCGAGGCTTGGTGACGACCGCCACCGTGATCCTGTTGGTGTTCTTCGAGCTCGTCACCGTCGTGGGGTTCGTTCTGGGCACACCGGGATTGCTCACCGATCCACTCGTACCCGTGGCGCATCCGGCGGGGGCTGGGGTGCTGTTCCTGGTGGGTTTCGTGCTCGCAGCCACCAACCCGGCCCTGCGGCAGATCCGCGCCGAGGGC
>CAIWTL010000362.1 GCA_903915555.1 uncultured Micrococcales bacterium
CGCCACCGACGTCGCTGTCAGCGCACTGATGATCGTCCGTGACCGGGCCGCTCTGATCGCCGACAGCATTCGCAGCGTGATGTCCCAGACGGGACCGTCGTGGGAACTCCTGGTGGTCGACGACGGCTCCGTCGATGACACCCTCACCGTCGCCCATTCCTTCGCCGCAAGGGATCCCCGGGTCCGCGTCCTGCCCAGTTGCAGACTCGGCATCCCCGCCACCCGCAACCGTGGGCTGGCAGCCGCCCGCGGGAGGTATCTGGCGATCTGCGACTCCGACGATCTGAGCCATCCCGGCCGATTCGCCGCCCAGACCGCCGCGCTGGACGCCGATCCCGGGTTGGTCGGGGTCGGTTCCCGCTTCCGCACCTTCATCGACGATCCCTCCGACGCGGTCGTGGCGGACTGGCGCTGGGGCCTACGAGGGGGCCGGGGCCCGTTCGCCTTCCCCACCGCCCTGCTGCGCACGGCGGCAGTCCGCGCCGTGGGGGGCTTCGATCCCGCCTTCCCCATCGTGGAGGATCTGGACCTGTGCTATCGCCTGTCCGGTCGAGGAGGCCGATTCGCGATCCTTCCCGACGTGCTGGTGGACTACCGCATCAGTCCGCACGGTGTCAGCCAGGGCAACCCGGACCTGTTCCGATACGCAGCGAAGGCCCAACTGCGAGGTCTGCGCCAGTTGCATGGCGGATTCACCCCCGTGGGCTACCTCACGCTCATGCAGACGCTGGCACGGGCCACCCGGGACCGCTATCGCAGTCGGTTCTCCAGGGCGACCGCCAGGTAGGAGGCGACTTCACCGGCGCGGGGCCGGCGCTTGCGGGGTGCATCACCCACCGCCAGGCGTTGCACCAGGCCCACGACAGCGTGGGCGATCGTCGGCCATGTGTAGTCCGCTGCCAGCCGCCGAGCCGCCGCAGACATGGATCGACCCATCTGCGGGTCGGCAGCGAGCGAGACCAGGGCGTCGGCCCAGGCGTCGGGCGCGCCTGCCGGCAGGCAGATCCCCGCTCCGGCTGAACAGATCTCCTCGCTGAGCACGCCGCCCTCCGTGGTGAGCGTCGGCAGACCCGACCACAGGTGGTCCAGGAATCGCGTGCGGAAACTCAATCGGGTCTCGGGAGACGCGAAGTGTCCGCAGACCCCCACGTCCGCGTCACGCAGGTAGGCCCACCGCTGCTGATGCGGTACCCAGCTGTCGGCGAAGACAACGGCCCCGTCCTCCATCAGCGCCTGGGCCGCGGGCGACCGCAGCGCCGCCGAGGCGGCATCCTGACCGATGAACGCCGCGGAGGGATGTCCTGCCGCGAGGAACACCAACGTGATCCTGGGATCCCGGGCACGCGCCAATCGAACCCCCTCGATGACGGTCGCGGGATCGAACCAGTTCCACACCCCACCGGCCCACAGCGCGACGAATGCATCCGCGGCGACGAGTTCGCCCTTCAACGCGTGCCCCTGCGGTTCGGGGGGGGTGTCGGGCGACAGGCCGAACGGGGCGACCACCACCTCGGGTCTGGCTTCGGCGTGGGCCGAGGCCGGAGCCTGCAACCGACCGGCCTGCCCCAACGCGCCCCACAGGTAGTCCTTCTGGCGGTGGGACGCCACCAGGAAACCGTCCCCGGACGAGATGGCGGCGGCGTACTCGCGCTGGTTGCGTTCGATGAGACGTCGCGTGCGCCGGTCGGTACCCCCCGCAGCGAGCATGGACGCCGGATACTCCACGTACGACGGCACATACATGTCGTAGACGACGCGGGCACCCCCCCGGTGCAGTCCGGCGGCCACGTCCACCCGCTGCGGTTGTGCGATGACGACATCACACTCCCCGGCCAGGCGGTGGAATCCGCGGGGCGACGGTCGACCGAAGGTGACGACGGGGACCGAGAACTCCCTGTCGGGTGACTCCGGCACGGCGAGCAGCACTTCCGCACCCGCCGCAGCCAACTCGGTGGCCCACGAGAGTGCCCGGACGGCGGGTCCCGCCATGCGCCTCCCGGGTTGCTCGCTGGAGATCACGACGACGCGCC
>CAIWTL010000363.1 GCA_903915555.1 uncultured Micrococcales bacterium
CGGGCACGCAGCAGGATTTCTCCTTCGAGCCGCCCCGTGCGGCGATCCTCACCGGGGCGGCGGCCCTCATCATCATCGGCGGCGCGTTCCTGCTGCCCCCGGTGCGCAAGGTCGTGTGGAACCGTGCGGGACCGCTGCTGCGTCAGGTGGGTCCCCGCATGATGACTGTCGCCCAGCAGCCCTGGAAGATCGTCGAGGGCGTCGGGGGCATGGTCGTGCTCAACCTCGGCTACATCCTGTGCCTGGCGGGGTGTGTCAACGCCTTCGGCGGATCATTGAACTTCGCCGCCATCGCGGTGGTGTACCTGACGGGTTCGGTCGTGGGGCAGGCCGCGCCCACCCCCGGTGGCCTGGGTGCCGTCGAGGCCGCCATGGCCGCCGGGCTGACACTGGCGGGCCTGGATTCCGGCATCGCCTTCTCGGCGGTGCTGCTGTACCGGGTGATCACCTTCTGGTTGCCGACCATCCCCGGGTACTTCTCGTTCAACTGGCTGCAGCGCAACGACTACCTGTGACGAGTTGCCACGGCCGCCGGTCACCGTGAGCATGAGCCCATGAGCATCCGCGACTACGAGTCGACATCCCTGACGGTCCACTGGGACGACGAGATCTGCAGCCACTCCGCCCATTGCGCGAAGACGCTGCCCGGGGTGTTCCGCCCCGGCGAACGGCCGTGGATCGACGTGACAGGCGCCCCCGACGACGAGATCGCCGCCACCATCGACGGCTGCCCGAGCGGCGCGCTGTCGTACTCGCGCAAGGACGACGAGATCCCCGTGGGCTCCGGCGATCAGGAACCCGAGGACGACGTCGTGGTCCGCGTGTGGGGGTCGGGACCGTACGAGGTCGTCGGGACGGTGCGCATCCTCGACAACGACGGCAACCTCATCCGCGAGGTGACGAAGGCGTCGCTGTGCCGGTGCGGCCTGAGCAAGGTCAAGCCGTTCTGCGACGGCAGCCACAAGGACGGCAACTTCACCGACCCGGGCCTGTTCCGCACGCCGCGCGCCGATCAGTAGTTCGGCTTGTCCGGCTCGATCTGGTCGACCCACGCGACGACGCCACCGCCGACGTGGATGGCGTCGGAGAAACCCGCGGACTTCACGATGGCGAGGACCTCTGCCGATCGGCCGCCCACCTTGCAGTGCAGCACGATCTGCTTGTCCTGCGGGAGGTCGGCGAGCGCTGCCCCGGTGAGGAACTGACCCTTCGGGACGAGTTCGGCGCCGGGGATGTTGACGATGTCCCACTCGTTCGGTTCACGGACGTCGATGAGCACGAAGTCGCGCTCCCCCCGGTCCCGCTCGTCCAACATGTCCTTGAGTTGGCGAACCGAGATGGTGGAGTCCTTGACGGCTTCGGAGGCCTCCTCCGAGACGGCGCCGCAGAACAGGTCGTAGTCGATGAGTTCCGTGACGGTCGGGTTGTCCCCGCAGACCGCGCAGTTCGGGTCCTTGCGGACCTTCACCTTGCGGTAGTTCATCTCCAGGCCGTCGTAGATCATGAGCCGGCCGACGAGGGGGTCCCCGATACCTGTCAGCACCTTGATGGCCTCGGTGACCTGGATCGACCCGATGGAGGCGCACAGCACGCCCAGGACACCGCCCTCGGCGCACGACGGCACCATTCCCGGCGGCGGCGGCTCGGGATACAGGCAGCGGTAGCAGGGACCGAACTCGGACCAGAAGACACTGGCCTGCCCCTCGAAACGGAAGATCGATCCCCAGACGTACGGCTTGCCGAGCAGCACGCATGCGTCGTTGACGAGGTAGCGCGTCGCGAAGTTGTCGGTGCCGTCCACGATGAGGTCGTACTGGGAGAAGATCTCCATGACGTTCGAGGAGTCGAGCCGGGTGTCGTGCACCACGACGTCGACGTGGGGGTTGATCTCGGCGATCCGCGCCTTCGCGGACTCCGCCTTCGGCATGCCGATGGTGCTCTGCCCGTGGATGATCTGGCGCTGCAGGTTCGACTCGTCGACGACGTCGAACTCCACGATGCCCAGCGTCCCGACACCCGCGGCCGCCAGGTACATGAGGGCGGGGCTGCCGAGCCCGCCGGCGCCCACACACAACACCTTGGCGTTCTTGAGGCGCTTCTGGCCGTCCATCCCGACGTCGGGGATGATCAGATGCCGGCTGTAACGGCGGACCTCGTCGACCGAGAGATCAGCTGCGGGCTCGACCAACGGTGGCAATGACACGACGGACTCCTGTGGTTCGGTTCCCTGGACCAACCCTCCAAGGATGGCGGGGATTCCCGGCGACCCGGACATCGGGGTCGGCGTGGGGTTCAGGTCACGTCGACGGGGTGGGGGCGCAGGTTCTGCGAGATGAGGGTGGCAGCCTCGCGCAGGGCGTGCTGCTGCGGAGTGCTCAGGACGTCGAAGACCGCAGACCGCACGGCGGTGACGTGTCCCGGCGCGGCGGCCTGCAGAGCCTCGAAGCCCTCGTCGGTCAGTTCGGCGTACCAGCCGCGGCCGTCGGAGTCACAGCGGCGGCGGCGCACCCACCCGCGGTCGGCGAGGCGGGCGACCGCGTGGCTCAGCCGGCTCTGCGACCCCTCGACCGCCTCGGCGAGCGCCGACATCCGCATCGACCGGTCGGGCGCCTCCGACAGCGCCACGAGAATGGCGTAGTAGGCCACGGGGATGCCCGCGTCATGCTGCAACTGCCGATCGGTCACCTCGCCGAGCAGGCGGTTCATCTCGACAAGAGCGCGCCAGGTGCGCTGCTCGTCGTCACTGAGCCACCGGGTCATCGTCTCGCCTCCCACCGCCGGGTCATTCGGGGACCACGTAGAACTTGAATACTGAAATACTTTACCCTAGGGTCTTAGTTGAACGCTCAAACAACTACCTGGAGGAATCCATGACCACCACCGCCCCCGAGATCCCCGGCTACAAGGCCGGCACCTGGCAGCTCGACGCATCCCACAGCGACATCGGCTTCCGGGTGCGCCACATGATGGTGAGCAAGGTCCGCGGGAAGTTCACCGATGTGAGCGCCACCCTGACCACGGCCGAGGATCTGACGGCGTCCGCCGTCACCGTCGAGGTGCAGCTGGCATCCATCGACACCGGCAACGAGCAGCGCGACGGCCACCTGCGCTCCCCCGACTTCTTCGGCACCGACGAGAACCCGACCATGACGTACCGCTCCAGCGGCCTGCAGGCCGATGGCGACAAGTGGGTGCTCGACGGCGAGCTGACCCTCAAGGGCGTCACGAAGTCGGTGCCCCTGACGTTCGAGTTGGACGGATTCGGACCTGACGCCTACGGCGGGTACCGCGCCGGGTTCTCCGGTCGCGCCGAGATCAACCGCCAGGACTTCGGCGTGAGCTGGAACGAGAAGATCGAGGGTGGCGGTCTCATCGTCTCCGACAAGGTCCTCATCGAGATCGAGGCGGAGTTCGTCCTCCAGTCCTGATCCCGCAGTCACGACGGCCGGATGCCGCCCCGACGGGGTGGTGTCCGGCCGTCGTGCTCAGTCGCCGCCGGGAGCACCGACCGGCTCGGCGGCCCTGCTCCCGATGAGGTTGCGCCACGTCGTCGCCACCAGTTCGGGATGTTCCATCTGCGCGACGTGGCCGGAGTCGGGGATGACCACGACGCGCGCGTCCGGGAACAGCGAGGCGAGTTTGTACCCTCCGAGCGGGTCGACCAACTGGTCCTTGCGGCCGTAGATCAGCAGCACGGGCTTGTCGACCCGCTTCATCAACTCGGTGGGGCGGTCGGGACCGCGCTCCAGGAACGTCGCCATGAGGCCACGGGTGGACTGCGCGAAGGCATCTCCCACGTACGTCAGGGAGTCGCGGCGGGTCACCTCGGCGACCGCCTCCGCGAGCCGCTCGGGGTGCATGCGACGCGGGTCGGCGAAGCACACGTCGATGGTCGCGCGGGCCCGGAACTCCGGCGAGGACCGCAGGTAGCGGCGCAGGATGCGCTCCCCGATGCCCGGGACGGCGATCACCGGCAGGTGCACGTTGCTCCGCGTGATCTTCCCCCCGGGCAGCGCGGGCGAGATCATCGTCACCGAGCGGACCCACCGGCCGGCCCGGGCGGCCAGTTGTACGGCGATGGCACCGCCCATGCTGTTCCCGAAGATGTGGACGGGACGCCCGATGCGTTCGGTGATCAACTCCAGGACGGCGCGGGCCTGCCCGGCCGGGGAGTAGTCACCGTCCCGGGGTGGTGGCGACGCCCCGAATCCGGGGAGATCGACCGCCCACGTGTCGAGGCGCCCCGCGAGGTCCCACGCCAGGTCGGTCCAGTTGAGACTCGACCCGCCGAGACCGTGGATCATGACCGTGGGCGTGCCCCCCTCCGCCACCCGGCGGACCGAGAGCATGCGATCCGCGAGCCAGACCTCCTCGCGGGGTGGGGCGGGCCGTAGTTCTTCCGCCTGTGACATGGACCTCACCCTATGCGGCGTGCGACGCGGATGCGCCCTCCGCGTGGGCGGTCTCACATGAGCATGTGACCGGACCACGTTGTTACTGGCGAGTAAGATAGCCGTCGTGAGTCCCTCCCCCCGGCTTCCCCGCAAAGAGCGGCGCGAGTCCCTGCTCGACGCCGCGCGCGCGGTCTTCGTCGAATCCGGCTACCACGCCGCTGCGATGGACGAGATCGCCGCCCGCGCCGGGGTCACCAAGCCGGTGCTCTACCAGCACTTCGGCAGCAAACGCGACCTCTACCTGGCCGTCCTCGACAACGGCGCCGAGCAGTTCATCGAGTCCGTGGGGCGCGCCCTGACCTCGACGCCCAACAACCGCGACCGGGTGACGGCCACGATCAACGCCTACCTGAAGTTCATCGACCACGACGACGAGGCCTACCGGCTCGTCTTCCAGTCCGACCTCGTGAATGCACCCGACGTGCGGGAACGTGTCCAACGCGTGCACGCACTCAGCGCCGAGATGGTCAGCGACGTCATCGCCGAGGACACCGGCCTGTCCCGGGCGGAGGCCCTGCTGCTGGCCTACGGGCTGCTCGGGATGGCGCAGACGGCGGGTCTGCGGTGGCTCAGCACGCCGGAGGGGATGGACCGGCAGTCCGCCACCGCGCTGCTGTCCGCTCTGGCGTGGCGCGGGATCTCGTCGTTCCCCAAGAGCCATCCCCCCAGCCCAGAGCGAACAGACGTGCCCACCCCCGAGACCGCCGGGTAAGGTCGGGAAAGGCCCGGCACCGGGTCGCACCCCATCGACCGGAGGACCGAGTGGAAGTCAGGATCGGAATCCAGGATGCTCCCCGCGAGGTCGTCTTCGAGAGCGCCGCAGAGCCGGAGGAACTCGCCGATCAGATCAGCGAGGCGTGGGCGGCCAACGAACTGGTGACCCTCGAGGACACCAAGGGGCGGCGCATCATCGTGCCCACCGACAAGATCGCCTACATCGAGCTCGGGGCGGCCTCGGCCGGCCGGGTCGGCTTCGGCGTCGCCTGAACCGCAGCCGTCACGGGACCGGGCGTCAGGGGGAAAGGCCCAACGCCCTCATCCGCTCGCTGTGGGACTCCGTCATCCGCGCGAGCATCTGCGAGAACTCCGCCAGTCCCGCTCCCTCCGCGTCCGGACCGCCGACGACCAGTTCTGCCAGGTCCGGGCGGTCGGCGGCCACGCGCTGGGCCTGGGCCAGCGCCTCCCCCATGAGCCGGCGGCCCCACAGCGCCAGCCGCCCCGCCGCCCCCGGATCGGC
>CAIWTL010000364.1 GCA_903915555.1 uncultured Micrococcales bacterium
GTCACACCGGGGGGCGCTCCGCGCGATGCCGAACCGGTCGCTCGTCATCCCGACACGTGGATCCACCGGCCGGCTAGCCGGCCGGCGCGTGCGCTGGTTGGACCAGTGCCTCCACTCGTTGGGCGAACTGCTCGACGACCCGGGGGTCGATGTCGTACTCGTCCTGGATGACGACGTCCACGCTGACCTGGCGGCGCCGTGGCGCGAGAAGATCGGGAATCGTCTGACAGTGGTCACGACACCGGGACCGTTCAACTTTCCGGCCAAGGTCAACGCGGGCGTGGCCGCGGCGCAGGGACAGGTCATAGCCTTGCTCAACGATGACGTCTCGGCGATCGACGCGGACTGGTTGGACCGCATGACCATCGTGGCGATGGAACCTGATGTCGGAGCGGTGGGGGCCACCCTGATCTACGCGGACGGGACGGTGCAGCACCGCGGGCATGTGTTCGTGGAGGGGGGCGTGCGCCTCCTCGGCAACGGGGAGGCGGCGACCGACCCCGGCTACCGGAACCTGAACCTCTGCGACCGCGACGTCAGCGGCGTCACAGGAGCCTGCCTGGTGCAGCGCAAGGAGGTGTGGGAGAGGGTCGGCGGCATGGATCCCGCCTTCCCGGTGGCGTTCAACGACGTCGACTACACCGAGCGGCTACGTCGAATGGGTATGCGAACGGTCCTGTGCACCAGCGTGACACTGCACCACTTCGAGTCGAGAACCCGGCGGGGCGACGCCACTCCCGCGGAACTGGAGTTGCTGAGACAGCGGTGGGCACCATCGTTGGACGCCCCGGATCCGTTCACCCCCCAGGAGAACCGGACCGACCACCCGACGGCCCCTACCGCGGGCATCCTGGACCGACTACGACGCCGGCGCGCCGCCCTGTTGGGTCGGGGCTGAGCGACTGACCCGGACGCACCGGTCCGATGCCGGGAGGCCGATACACTTCGGCGCGTGAAGGGGATCATCCTGGCCGGCGGCACGGGCTCGCGTCTGTGGCCCATCACTCGCGGGGTCAGCAAGCAACTTCTGCCTGTGTTCGACAAGCCCATGATCCACTACCCCCTCGGCACCCTCATGGCGGCCGGGTTGCGGGAGGTGCTGATCATCACCACACCGGAGGATCAGGAGGCGTTCCAGCGGCTCCTGGGCGACGGAAGCGACCTGGGTATGCGCTTGGAGTACGTCGTGCAACCGCGACCCGAGGGCCTGGCGCAGGCCTTCCTGCTCGGCGCCGACTTCCTGGCCGGGCAGGGGGCGGCACTCGTCCTGGGGGACAACATCTTCCACGGACCCGGCCTCGGGACCCAGCTGCGGGCCCTCACCTCGGTGAGCGGGGGGCATGTGTTCGCCTATGAGGTTGCCAATCCCTCCGAATACGGCGTCGTGGCCTTCGACGACAAGGGCCGGGTGACCTCGATCGAGGAGAAACCCGCAGCGCCCAAGAGCAACTACGCAGTGCCTGGCCTCTACTTCTACGACGCGGACGTCGTCGACGTGGCACGCGCAGTCCGGCCCAGCGCCCGAGGCGAACTCGAGATCACCGCGGTCAACGAGGCCTACCTGCAGGAGGGGCGACTGGGGGTCACGATTCTCCCCCGCGGAACCGCGTGGCTCGACACCGGGACGTTCGAGTCGTTGAACGATGCAGCCACCTACGTCCGGGTCCTGGAGGAGCGGCAGGGGACGAAGGTCAACTGTCTGGAGGAGATCGCCTGGCGCAACGACTGGATCGATGACGCCCAGTTGCGGACGCTGGCCCAGCCGTTGATGAAGAGCGGCTACGGCTCGTACCTCTTGCGCCTGCTGGGGGACATCACACCGTGACGGTCGGGACGCGTACCCACCGACGCCGCGAGCCGTCCCTGTGGGGCTACCGGCACGTCATCGCGAACTTCACCCGGCGTGACCTCAAAGCGCAGTACCAATCCGCGACGTTGGGCTGGCTGTGGTCGTTGCTCGTCCCGCTGGCCACGGTGATCACATACTCGCTGGTGTTCACCCTGGTGTTCCGGGCCGAACCGCCGCCGCTGGGAAACGGCCGTCCGGGGATCTACGCCGTCTGGTTCCTTGTCGGCCTCGCCGCGTGGTCCTTCGTCGCCAACTCGGTCTCACGAGGGATGAGCAGCCTCATCGGCGCCGGGCCCATGATGCAGAAGATCTACCTCCCCGGGTATGTACCGGTACTGGGAACCGTGGGCGCGGTCATCGTCCAGTTGCTGATCGAACTGGGCATCGTGCTGGTGATCCTGGCGGCCCTGGGGAACGTCTCCTGGAGTTGGCTCCTGCTGCCGCTGTGGCTCGTCCTCGCCATCCCGTTCACCGCAGCATTGTCGAACATCGCAGCCGTCGCCAACGTTTTCGTGCGTGATCTCGGGGTGGTGATCGGGGTCCTGCTCCAGTTGCTGTTCTTCCTCACCCCGGTGCTGTATCCGATCGACTTCGTCCCGGAGACGGCCTTCGGCCTCCCGACCCGAGCGATCGTGGCAGCCAATCCGCTGGCACAGTTCGTGATCATGCTGCGGCAGATGCTGTACGAGGGGGTGGCTCCCGCACCTGGTCAGTTCGCCTACCTCGCCGGCTGGGTGTTGGTCCTGTGTGCCGCGGCCGCCTATCTGTACCGCCGTCTCGGGCGCCGCCTCGGAGAGCACATATGACCGACGACTTCGCCGTCCGGGCAGAGAATCTGTCCAAGCGCTTCTCACGGAATGCCCGCCGCGGAATGAGCCTGAAGGACCGGGTGCTGCGTCGCTCCGACCCGGGCACTTCCGACCACATCTGGGCCCTGCGGGACGCAAGCTTCGAGATACCCCGCGGCCAGACGTTCGGCCTCATCGGCCACAACGGCGCGGGCAAGTCCACCGCGTTGAAAGTGCTGGCGGGAATCTACGAACCGACATCCGGCGAGGTCACCGTCTCCGGACGCGTCTCGGCGCTCCTCGAACTGGGCGCCGGATTCCACCCCGATCTGACCGGACGTGAGAACGCGCGGATGAACGGATCGATCCTCGGCTTGTCACGGCGACAGATCGACGACGCCCTCCCCGAGATCATCGAGTTCTCCGGACTGGCGGACTTCATCGACGATCCGGTCAAGACCTACAGCAGCGGGATGTACGCGCGCCTCGGATTCGCGATCGCCGTGAACGTGGACCCGGAGATCCTGATCGTGGACGAGATCCTCGCCGTCGGCGATGAGCAGTTCCAACGCAAATGCTTCGATCACATGTACGACCTGCGGAAGCGGGGGACGACCATCATCGTGGTGTCCCACGCCTTGACCACGGTCGAGATGATCTGCGACTCGGTGGCATGGCTCGACCACGGCCACGTACGTCAGTTGGGA
>CAIWTL010000365.1 GCA_903915555.1 uncultured Micrococcales bacterium
CGACTACGTGATCCGCGCCGCCACGACAGCCCTGTTGATGAATCGGCGACGCTGGACTCCGCGCACACCCAGTGAGCCCACCGACGCTCCCGTGGTGGGAGCCCCCCCGCAGCTTCTGGACCTCGTGGACGTGGGGGGCGCACACGTGGTAGCCGCCCCCGACGGCATCGTCCTCACCCACCAGGCGTTCGCCCTGGAGGTTGCGGCGGAGGAGGCGTTGGCACGGTCGGACGCAGTCGCGGCCGAGGCGCTGCTGCTGCGCGCCACCGAACTCGACCCCACGGCCTACCGGTATTCGCAGCTGGTGAAGTTCCACCTGGGTGCCGCCAACCCCTGGGGGGCTGCGCACGCCCACGCCCGGTGGGGAGAGCGGCTGTCCCGGATGTCGTCGGCCGGGCGGCGGGCGGAGGTGAGGCATGTCCTCACGGCACGCGAATTCGTGGGCGACGTCGTCAACGAATCCCTTCTCGACGAGGAAGGGGCCCGGCAGGCCCGGGCGGCGGTTCTGTCCAACAACGTCCGGCAGGCCGCCCGAGTCGTGTCGGAGCACCCTGAGTGCCTCCCGGCCGCCAACGGCCTCATTTCCCTGCTGCGTCACAACGGGCAGCTGTCGACAGTGCCGCCGCGCCGGGTCGGTCCCGCGATACCCAAAGTGCTCTGCCAGGCGTGGTTCGCACCCCCAGTCCCTCCGGACGCCCTGGAGTTCGCCCGACGCTGGCAGGATTTCCACCCGGCATGGGACTACCACCTGTTCGATCGCGACGATGCCGTGACCTGGCTCGCGAAGCATCACGGGGAACGGGCTGTGGCGGCGTTCGAGGCGGCACCGCACAACGTCGCCCGCGCCGACCTGTTCCGCCTGGCTCATGTGGCCACCCGGGGTGGGGTGTGGTCCGACATCGACAACTTCGTCACGCAGCCGATCGACCCTCTCCTGGAGGGCCGCAGTCTCCTGCTGTGGAGGGAGCCGCTCGGTGGGGTCGGGGGCGATTTCATCGCTGCCACTCCGGAGCATCCCGTCATCACGACCGCCCTCGAGGAGGCGATCCGCAATCTCATCGACGGCTATCACGAGACCACCTGGCTGGCGACCGCCTGTGCCCTGATCACCCGGGCCACTGCGACGTGGTTGGCCACGCAACCCGACATCGGCGCCGACGGCACGGACTACCTGTTGGACGACGGTCTGCTGACCTACGTCTGGCCGTGGCAGGAGTTGGACTACAAGAAGTCGACAGTCGCGTGGGATCTGGCCGAGTCCAGTGGTGATGATGACCAGGTGGTCGCCGTGGTGCTCCACGCCGACAGCGTGCTGGAGACGGTGCGGGGACTCATCCCCGTCCACGCGCTGCGCGCAGGGGATGACCTGCGCGATGAGTCCGGGGGAGTCATCGAGTGCCTTTCCCTGGCGGAAGGTGCGGCGGAGCAGTGGATCAGCCTCGGTGCCGGTGCGTTGGGCGCCGGGACACCGAGCCAGGACACATCCCTTCCGAGCGACCTGGTGATCCACTTCCGCGACAGACTGGTCGACGTCCTGGCGGTAGCGGACGGTCTCCCCGCCCACGGCGTCCCGGCGGCTCCCGCAAGCTCGCAGGGACGCCTGCTCCGGCTCAGCCGCCCGGGCACGATCCGGGTGGATGGGGTCCGGGTCGCAGTCGGACTCCCCAGCGATGAGATCGTACGACCGTTGCGAGCGCGATCCCGGCGGCAGCTGCACATCGGCGGACGGTAGCGGGTGATTTCCGGTTGGGGGTGACAGACGTCGTCCTCGAACGGGGTGGATAGGGCTTTCGGATGTGCCATGGTGGCCGCGTGGGAGACAGGAGTTCGCGACCCTTGACCGATCTTGATCGGATGGATCCTCGTCCCGCCACCAATGAGCCCCCGGCCATCGTCGCTTTCCTGACGATGAAGTGGGATCTGTGCCGGCGCCAGTTGTCCGACCTGCAGCGTCGCCACGAGCACGTGGAGTCGGAACTGCGCCTCATGCGCGAGGAGTGCCCCAAGCTGGGTGAGCGGCTGGACGAGGTGGAGTCGGCCCGAGCCGTGGGCGCCTGGTTCGCGGAGTGGACGGAGCGCCGGAGCAGGTGGGTTCCCGCCCGTCGGGTCCGGAACACGGACTCCGTGAGCACCGAGCAACTCCGGGATGCCGTGCGGGTGCTCACCCTCGTGAACCCGGAGGAGTACCGCGAGGCTGCGGGGGATCTGGGTGGCCTCAGTCCGGAGGAGCACTTCGTCCGGGTGGGCTTCGACCGGGGACTACCTCCCAATGCCCGGTTCCGTCCTGAGCGATATTTGGAACGGAACCCCGATGTGGCCCGGGAGGGGATGAATCCCGTGGGGCACTATCTGCTCTTCGGGTGGCGGGAAGGGCGCAGTGGGGTGGGGGGGATCCG
>CAIWTL010000366.1 GCA_903915555.1 uncultured Micrococcales bacterium
CAGGAGAACAAGTGGCGCAGCGCGCGCTACGGACTCGACACCATCCTCATCACCGACGATCACAACCACGAGGCGCAGGTCATCGAGGAACTCGACGACCTGGTCCCGCGGCTGCTGCCCGTGGCCGAGCGGTTGGCATGCGTGAGAGAACTGACGGGGGTGGGCAGGATCGTCGGCGCCGGAGCGGGTTACGAGCGCCAGCGCGCACGGGCCCTCGCCGCTGACGGTGACCTGACGCAGGTGGTCCGCCAAGTGGTCGAGGAGCTACGGGTGAGTCACGCTGCCCGTGTCCCGGCCGTTGTCCCACGAGTCACGTGAGGCGCTCACCATCCACGGTGACCGAGATGTCGGGCGCCTTCTCCGGCCAGAAAGCCACCAGCCCGGCGATCTTGGCCACCTCAGGCAGGGGATGGTCGTACCCCCATACGGCGTCCACCTGCTCGCGGTCTCCCACAGCGACCGTCCAGTAGCGGGCGGTGCCCTTGTAGGGGCAGCCCGAGACGGTGTCCGACGGATGCAGCAGATCCATGCGCACATCGACCCGGGGGAGGTAGAAGCGCGGTGGCAGCCCGGTCTCGAGGAGCACGACCGGGCGACGCGACTCGGCCAGCGAGACCCCTGCGTAGCCGACCTCGACGTGGCGGGACGACGCGAGGGTGTCGACCCTCACATAGGGATCGCGGGCATGGACGTACACGATCTCGTTCTCCTCGAACCATGTATCGAACGCGTCCCAGTCGAACGTGTAGCTGTCCTGCACCAGTTCGTTCTTGGCCTGCGGGTACCGACGGACGGCCCGCGGGAGCACCCGGCCCGAACCGACCACGAGGTCGAACTGCTCGCAGGGACCCAACGATCGGGAGCGTGCCCCCTCCCCCGCGGCGATGAGTTCCCCCGCGATGCGGTCGCCCGCCGTGAAGTACCAGGGGTATCGGCCGCTCTCCCAGACCAGCAGGGGCGGGCGCATGTCGACGACGATGATCCCGTCCACCGCTGCCCTCACGTGTTTGAGTCCGGGCATCGGATGTCCGAGGGTGACCTTGGCGCGCGGCAATGGGGTGAGCCTCATGGGGACAGTCAACCGTCCGCCGTGCACCGAGGCGAGGACCGCCACAGCCCGACCTCAGCCGAGGGACCGCGCCGGCCCGGCCCGTGCGTGGCAGCGGGGATCGATGGATCCGGGTTCCCGTGCACAGTGACGAGTCGTGGGGGATAGTGAGGCATGAACAGGATTCTCCGCTCGGCGGTCCCCGTCTGCGCCGCCGTGGCCCTCGCGTGGGGGCTGTCCGCTCCGGCCGTCGCCGCCCCGGACCGGGGCCTCACCACGATCGAGGGCTTCGCCGCCCCCGGGACTCCGACGAAATACAACAAGGTACGCATCCTGCGGCAGGGGCCCTCCCGTGCGGCCAACGTGCTGGTGCTCGTCCCCGGGACCTCGGCCGGCGCCGGGAACTTCCGTCCGGTGGGCCGGGCGATCGTGGAGCGGCTCCCCGGCTGGCAGGTCTGGTCGATCGAGCGGCGCGAGACTCTCCTCGAGGACCACTCCGTCCTCAAGCGCTACGAGTCCGGTGACGCCGAC
>CAIWTL010000367.1 GCA_903915555.1 uncultured Micrococcales bacterium
GAGGTACTCGAACTGTCCCGCCGCGGGCTGGTCGATGCGCCGACGGCGTCGCGTGCCGTGGGATATCC
The DNA here is from genome assembly GCA_903915555.1 of uncultured Micrococcales bacterium. Taxonomy (GTDB): domain Bacteria; phylum Actinomycetota; class Actinomycetes; order S36-B12; genus CAIWTL01. Next base: position 69 of record CAIWTL010000367.1, read on the forward strand.
GCAGGCGCTCGCCGAGCTGCGTGGCGAGTGCGGCGAGGACGAGGCGATCTCCGCCACGGTCGCCGCGACCCGTCGTCTCGCCCGCCGTCAGGAGCGGACCTTCCGGGCCGACCCGCGGGTCAGGTGGTTCCCCGGGGCCGGGGGCGCCCCGGTGGGTGCGGCCCGGGAGTTCCTCTCAACCGACCCGGCGGTAGTACTCCGTGCCGAGGACGGTCCGGAACAGCGGCCGGGGCAGCCGCAGTAGTGCGTCGAGGGTCCGTACGTCGGCGCCGGTCGCCTGGCTCGCGTGTGCCCGCAGGGCGGCGCGCTTGAAGTCGGCGTAGTCGCGCACATCCACCCGGTGGGTGATCTGGGACGAGGGGGTGAACGCCTCCTCGAATGCGGTGCGGTCCACGTCGTCCGGCAGTGACGCCAGAGTGTCGGCGAGCCGGATCCCGAGGGCGAACGGCCAGCGCGGGGCGGTCGCCTCGAACAGCGAGACACCGGGAAGAAGCTCGGCCGCCGCACGGGCGCACGCATGGACGTGGCGGTGGTCCGGGTGGCCGTACCCACCCGAGGCGTCGTACCCGACCAGGACCCCGGCGCCCTCCTCGGCCACGATGGCGGCCACGGCCGCCGCCACCTCGGGCACCGGGGTGCGGCTGAAGGGTCGGCGCGACCCGTCACCGGACCCGTCGAGACCGCTGTCCGCGTATCCCAGGACCTCGAGGCGCTGGACCCCCAGGATCCGTGCCGATCGCTCCAGTTCACCGAGGCGTACGGCGCCCAGCGTCCCCGCGATGCCCTCGTCCGCCAGGCCGGCCTCGCCGGCGGTGGCGGTGACGAGGACCACCCGGTGCCCCTCGGCGTCCGCGCGGGCCATCGTCCCTGCCGTCAGCAGTGCCTCGTCGTCGGGGTGGGCGTGGAAGAACACGATCGTCCGGGTCACGCGCCCGATCATGTCCCAAACGTCGGGGGCTTGTAATCTCAGGGCTCGACGGAAGGTGGCCGGGCATGCGAGTGGTCCACATCAGCGACTGCTATCTGCCGCGTCTCGGTGGCATCGAGGTCCAGGTGACCGAACTGACGAGGCGCCAGGCCGCCGACGGGTACGACGTCGACGTCATCACGGCGACGCCGGGGGAGACGGTGCGGTCCGGTACCGAGGAGATCGACGGCGTGCGGGTCCACCGGGTGACCGCCCGGATGCCCTTCGAGCTCCCGGTCCACCCCCGCACCCGTGCGAACGTCGTTCCTCTCCTCCGCGACATCCGGCCCGACATCGTGCACGTCCATCTCGGCGTCGTCTCCCCTTTCGCCTGGGGTGGCATCCGGGCCGCCGTCGAGGTCGGGCTCCCGGTGCTGGTGACGGTGCACAGCATCTGGGGAGCGGCCGCGCGAAGCGGCTACGGTCTCACCGACCGGCTCGCCGGATGGACCGACAAGGGCGTGCAGCCCGCCGCCGTCAGCCGGGTGGGTGCCGAGCGCATCGCCGCCGCACTTCCCCCGGGGATCGAGGTCCTCGTCACCCCCAACGGCGTGGACCCGCAGGAATGGAACGCCTCAGGCCGCACGATCCACGATGCCGGGACCGTGCGTTTCGTGACAGCCATGCGCCTGGCACCCCGCAAGCGCGCCGGCGCGCTGCTGCGGATGTTCGCCGACGCCCGCCAGGAGGCCCTCAGGGTGCGCCCCGACGTCGCTGTGCACCTCGATATCGCCGGCGACGGCCCGCATCGCGGACGTCTCGAGTCCTTCACCGACGAACACGGACTCTCCGACGCGGTGACCTTCCTCGGCCGGCTCACGCGTCCTGATCTGCGGCTGCGCTACCTCGCCGACGACGTCTTCGTGCAGCCCTCGGTGAAGGAGAGTTTCGGTCTGGCTGCGCTGGAAGCCAGGAGCACCGGGTTGCCGGTCGTGGCGCGGTCGCAGTCGGGTCTGACGGAGTTCGTGACCGACGGGGTCGAGGGGTTGCTGGCCCCCGACGACGCGACCATGACGCAGGCGATGGTCCGGCTGGCGGTCGACGACACGTTGCGGGCACGCATCACTCGTCACAACACGGATGTGCCGCCCCTGCAGACCTGGCCGTCGGTGCTGGGCATCATCGCCGATGCCTACCGGGCGACGATGGCGTGACCATCCGCGGACATGTCTACGCTGGTGCCATGACAGGTGTCGCGTTCCGCAAGGGCCACGGGACCGGCAACGACTTCGTGGTGCTGCCGGACCCCACGGACTCTCTCGTGCTCACGCCCGACCTGGCCCGCGCCGTGTGCGACCGACGGTTCGGTATCGGAGGCGATGGCGTCATCCGCGTGGCCCCTGCCGCCGAGGGTTGGTTCATGGACTACTGGAACAGCGACGGCAGCATCGGACTCATGTGCGGCAACGGCGCGCGCCTGTTCGCCCGCCACCTCGTCGACGGGGGTCTCGTCGCAGCCGGCGAGTTCGACATCGTCACCCGTGGCGGGATCCGACGGGTCTCGGCCCCTGCGGACGGCGACATCAGTGTCTCGATGGGCCCCGTGACCGCCGGGAGCGTGCCGGACGTGACGGTACGTCTCGGGGACACCGAGCACCCCGCGACCGCGGCCTTCGTGCCCAACCCTCACGCCGTGGTGTTCCTCGACTCCCTGACGGGTCTCGGTGACATCACCGGAGCGGTCGCCGGGCCGACGGAGGTGTACCCGGACGCCGCGAACATCGAGTTCGTGGAGGTGGTGGGGCCCGACCGGGTCGCCATGAGGGTTCTCGAACGCGGCTCCGGTGAGACGCTGTCGTGCGGTACGGGAGCGTGTGCCGTCGCGTGGGCGCACGCCCGGGTGAACGGTGCAGCGGGGGACGACGTCACGGTCGAGGTCCCCGGTGGAGAGGTGAGGGTGACCCTGGGCGACGACGTGGTGCTCAGCGGTCCCGCGGAGTTCGTGGCAGAGGGCCTGATCGATGCCGAATGGTGGGCAGCACACTCGTGAGTGAACCCAGCGACGGCTCATTGCAGGTCGAGGAGCGGGAGGCACTGCGCCGTGTCGCGGGCCTGTCCACGGAGCTGACCGACATCACCGAGGTCGAGTACCGCCAGATCCGTCTCGAGAAGGTGGTCCTCATCGGGGTCTGGACGTCCGGGACCGCCCTGTCCGCAGACCTGTCCCTCGCCGAACTGGCCCGATTGGCCGAGACCGCGGGTGCTGTCGTCCTCGACGCGCTCGTGCAACGGCGCAGCAAGCCGGATGCGGGTACGTTCGTCGGTTCCGGCAAGGCCCGGGAACTGGCCGAGATCATCGGGGCCGTGGGTGCAGACACCCTGATCTGTGACGGTGAGCTGACGCCGGGGCAACTCAGCCAACTCGAGAAGATCGTGAAGGTGAAGGTCGTGGACCGAACCTGGCTGATCCTCGACATCTTCGCCCAGCACGCCCGCAGCCGGGAGGGCAAGGCGCAGGTGGAGCTCGCGCAGTTGGAGTACATGCTCCCGCGTCTGCGGGGTTGGGGTGAGTCCATGAGCCGCCAGGCATCGACCGGCGGCGGGGGCATCGGGGCCCTGCGCGGCCCGGGCGAGACCAAACTCGAGGTCGACCGCCGGCGCATCCGCACCCACATGGCGCGCCTGCGCCGCCAACTGCGGACCATGGCCAACGCCCGCGTGGTCCAGCGCGCCGAGCGGCACCGCGCCGGAACCCCGGCCGTCGCGATCGTGGGCTACACCAACGCCGGTAAGTCGTCGCTGCTCAATCGGCTCACCGACGCCGGGGTGCTCGTCCGCGACGAGCTGTTCGCGACCCTGGACCCGACCGTTCGACGTGCTCGGACCACGTCCGGCCGCGAGTACACCCTCGCCGACACGGTGGGATTCGTCCGACACCTACCGCACCAGTTGGTCGAGGCCTTCCGATCCACCCTCGAAGAGGTGAACCAGGCGGATCTGCTGCTGCATGTCGTCGACGGCAGCGACCCGGATCCGCTGGGGCAGATCGCCGCTGTCCGCGAGGTCCTGACCGAGATCGGCGCCGGTGACATCCCGGAACTGATCGCGGTGAACAAGAGCGAGATCACCCCCGAGACGTCCCTTGCCGAGCTGCGTCACCGGTTCCCCGGTGCCATCGCCGTATCGGCGCTCACGGGTGACGGGCTGGACACGCTCCGCGCCGCTGTCGAGGAGGCGCTGCCGCGCCCTGACGTGCCGGTGGCGGTCACGGTTCCGTTCGATCGCGGCGACCTGGTGTCGGAGATCCATGAGCACGGACAGGTCACGTCGAGTTCCTACTCCGATCACGGAACCACCATCCGCGGCCTCGTCCCCGGGTGGCTCGCGGCGCGTCTGACGGACTACGCCGACTGACTACGCCGACTGACTGCGCCGACTGACTCGGCCGCGACGCGGGTGGGATGGCCCGGCCGCGTACCGTTGTCCCGTGGACAACCCCGATGACCTCGGCCGGGTGGTCGCCGCCCTCGGGGGTGACGAGCGCCCCGCCCAGCGCGACATGGTCGAGCGGGTCACGCGTGCCGCGCGGGACAGCCGGATCCTGCTGGTCCAGGCGGGGACCGGGACGGGGAAGTCGGTCGGATATCTGGTCCCGGCGGTGCAAGCCGTGCGCGACTCGGGGAACACGGTGGTGATCGCCACCGCGACCCTGGCCCTGCAGCGGCAACTGGTCACCCGCGACCTGCCCGCCGTCGTCGCGGCGCTGCCGGATGCCGGGAACGTGACCACCGCGGTGCTCAAAGGGCGGGGCAACTACCTGTGCCGCGCGCGCCTGTCGGGCTCGGTCGACGGACCCGAGACGCTCGACATGGAGGTGGGTGGGGGACGCCTCGAGAAGCAGGCGGCTGCCGTTCGCGACTGGTCGACCCGCACCGACACGGGCGACCGCGACGACTACCCCGACGATGTGGATGAACGGGTGTGGCGATCCATGTCGGCGACCGGGCGGGAGTGCGTCGGGGTGAGCCGCTGCTCCTTCGGCGCCGAGTGCTTCGCGGAGCAGGCCCGGTCGACGGCCATGTCGGCGGACATCATCGTGACCAACCACGCGCTGCTCGCCCTCGATGCCATGGACGACACCCCGGTCCTGCCGGATCACGACATGCTGGTCGTGGACGAGGGCCACGAGTTCGCCGCGCGCGCGACCGCGGCCGCGACAGGGGAGTTGTCGGTGCGGGCCGCCGAACGAGCCGTTGCCGCAGCCCGGTCACTGCTCGACGACTCGACCGCGGAGCGTCTCGAGGAGGCGGTGTCGGGGCTGGGGTCCGCACTGGCGGAGCTCGAGACGCAGGAACGCCCCATGCCGCGCTCGTGTGTCCCGTCGCTGGCGGCGTTCCGGGACGCGTGCCATCTCGCGGTCACGGAGTTGGGGAAGGGCGACAGCGACGACGCCGCACGACGTCACCGCGCCCTCGCCGCGCTGGGGGAGTTGCACGATGTGGCGGGTCGACTCATCAGTGGCGGTGACGGGGTGGTCACCTGGTTCAGTCCCTACCCGGCGCCCTCGCTCCACGTCGCCCCGCTGTCCGTGGCCGCCCCGCTCGGGGACTACCTGGCCCGACCCGCCGCCGCCGTTCTCACGAGCGCCACGTTGAGCCTCGGGGGCGACTTCGAGTCGGTGGCGACCGACCTAGGGCTGCAGGGTTGGGACGGGGTGGATGTCGGGTCGCCGTTCGACTACTCGAGTCAGGGGATCCTGTACATCGCCGCCGATCTTCCGCGCCCGGGGCGGGACGGTCCTGACCAGCTCACCGTGGCGAGGATCCGGGAGCTGATCACCGCCTCCGGCGGTCGCGCCATGGTCCTTTTGTCCTCGTGGCGGGCGGTGGATGCGGTCGCGGCCAACCTGATCGAGAAACCGGTGGCGCCTGATATCGAGGTGCACGTGCAGCGGCGGGGGGAGCCCGTGGCCCGTCTCGTCGAGCGTTTCGCTGCTGACGAGACGTCGGTTCTGGTGGGGACGATGTCGTTGTTCCAGGGCGTCGACGTACCCGGGCCGTCCTGCCAGTTGGTCATCATCGACCGGATCCCGTTCCCACGCCCCGACGATCCGGTGCTCGCGGCGCGGGCGGAACGTGTGGAAGCGGCCGGCGGCAACGGGTTCATGGCGGTGTCGGTGCCCCGCGCGGGACTACTGCTCGCCCAGGGTGCCGGACGTCTCATCCGTTCGCCGCGCGACCGCGGTGTGGTTGCTGTCCTGGATCCACGCCTGCAGACGGCGCGGTACGGAGACTATCTGCGGCGTTCGCTGCCACCGCTGTGGCCGACGAGTGACCTCGCCGTCGTGACGGGGGCGCTGACGCGGCTGGCGCAGAGCACCGTCACAGCCGACGCATGACGCTGACGACCTTGCCCAGGATGCGGGCGTCGTCACCGGGGATGGGTTCGTAGGCCGGGTTCTGGGGGAGCAGCCAGACATGGCCGTCCTTGCGGCTGAGGGTCTTCACCGTCGCCTCGTCGCCCAGCAGTGCGGCCACGACCTCACCGGGGTCGGCGGACTGCTGGCTGCGCACGACCACGTAGTCGCCGTCGCAGATGGCCGCGTCGATCATCGAGTCCCCGCTGACCCGCAGCAGGAACAGTTGGCCCTGCCCGACGAGTTCGCGGGGCAGTGGCATGACGGTCTCCACCTGTTCCTCCGCCAGGATCGGACCGCCCGCGGCGATGCGTCCGAGCACGGGCACCATCGCGACATCGGATTCGGCGTGGACCTCCGGCGACGCTGATGGCTGCGGCAGGTGCTCGGGGGTGTCGGTCACGATGAGCGCCCGGGGCCGGTTGGGGTCCCGGCGCAGATACCCCTTCTCCTGCAGCACCGCCAACTGGTGGGCGACGCTGGAGGTGCTCGCGAGGCCCACCGACTCGCAGATCTCGCGGACGGTCGGGGGGTACCCGTGGTCTTCGACGGCCGACCGGATGACCTCGAGGATCCGGCGCTGGCGCGACGTCAGGAGCGCCGTGGTGGCGGTCGCACCGGCGTTGTCGGCGCCGGAGGTGGCGGCATCGGAGGCAGTGGTGCCGGAGGCGGGGGCGCCGGCGGACGTGGCATCGGTCGCTGTCGTCACGGTCGATGCCGACCGGGTGGGGGACGCTGACTTCGAGGTGGCCATGGCTGCCGTCTCCATCCTGTGCGGACGCCCGAGGGGCGTCTGGGGACCTGTCGGGACGTCCGGGGGACGCCCGGTCGGGGCGTGCCGACCCCTCGACCGTAGAGCACCTCGGGGGACGTAATCAAACATATGTTCGAAAAAGTCTGGACGCGTGTCGGACCCTCCTGTTATCACTGGACCATGACATCGATCGAACAGGCGTTCGACGGCCCGGAGTGCCCGGGTCGGGGTGTCGGGTCAGGGAAAGGGGAAGTGGCATGAGCATGAGCAGTGCGCAATGGGTGATGCCGACGGGTGCGGAGATGTTGGAGGCCGGGGCGTCCCATGTGCGGGCCGTCGTCCAGCCCGTGAGTCGGGCGCGCGTCCGCTGGGGCCGGGTGGCGACCGTCGTCGCCGTGCTGGCGCTGGTGGCGATCGCAGCCGGCGCTCTTCTCGGGACGGCGCGTGCCGGTGACGCCACCGCCGTGCGACCCAGGGGCGACGGTGCCGTCGTCGTCTCGGCCGACGCGGCGCTCGGGGAGCACATCGTGGCCCCGGGGGACACCCTGTGGCAGTTGGCGGTCACGGTCGCTCCGGGAGCCGATCCCCGCGAGACCGTGGACCGGATCATGCGGCTCAACGGCCTCACCGAGGCCGAGGTCGAGGTCGGTCGCGTCCTGCTGGTGCCGCGGTAGCCGACACGCTGGCGATCAGGGGTTGCACTTGTGGCGTGCACCACCTAAGGTCCCTACATCTAGTAGTTACACGCGTGTGTTTCATCCACAGGTTGTGGTCGGGAATGCACAGGTCATCCCCAGGTCACCCCCAGGGATGTCCACAGGAAACAGCCTTCCGGCGGCACGGCCGGAAGGTCTCGGGAGCCGAGGATCCGGGTCCCGGTAGTGACCGGACGAGGAAGGGAGCGTCGGACGAGATGAACTGTCCGTTCTGCCGGGAGGCCGACTCACGCGTCGTCGACTCCCGGGCGACCGATGACGGGACCGCCATCCGGCGTCGCCGTCAGTGCAGTGCGTGCGGCCGTCGCTTCACCACGATGGAGAGCCCCAGCCTCATGATCGTCAAGCGCAGCGGGGCCTCGGAGGCCTTCAGCCGCTCGAAGGTGATCTCCGGGGTCCGCAAGGCGTGCCAGGGGCGGCCGGTCAGCGATGACGACCTCGCCGTGCTCGCCCAACGGGTCGAGGACGGTATCCGGCAGGGGGGCTCGGCCGAGGTCCCCAGCGGCGAGGTCGGCCTCGCCATCCTCGGACCACTGCGTGACCTCGACGAGGTCGCCTACCTGCGGTTCGCCTCGGTCTACCGGGACTTCTCGTCCCTGGCCGACTTCGAGAAGGAGATCGGCACCCTCCGCAACGAGCGGTCGCCCGGTCCGCGACCAGCCACCAACGACAGCCACGACAACTGAATATCCCCCCACCCCATGAACTTCCCCGTTCACATCGAAGGAGAACCAGGATGACCCAGACCCCTCAGGAGGAGTCGGTGCGATCAGCGCGAGGAGACGACGGTGCCCGCAAGGACACCGACATCCGGGACGGCCGTCGCCGTGGCCGGGCCCTGACCGTGGAGCGCGTCTTCAGTGACGCCGGCCGGCATCCCTACGACACCGTGACGTGGGAGCGACGAGACGTCGTCCAGTCCAACTGGAAGACCGGGGAGACGGTCTTCGAGCAGCGCGGTGTCGAGTTCCCGGAGTCGTGGAGCGTCAACGCGTCGACCATCGTCACGAGCAAGTACTTCCGTGGCGCGGTGGGGACACCGGAGCGCGAGTGGTCGCTGCGCCAGCTCATCGACCGTGTCGTGAACCGCTACGTCGAGGCAGGTCGTGGCAACGGCTACTTCGCCACCGACAACGATGCGGCGATCTTCAGCGACGAGTTGACGTGGCTGCTGCTGCACCAGCACTTCTCCTTCAACTCCCCGGTGTGGTTCAACGTCGGGACCACCAGTCCCCAGCAGGTCTCGGCCTGTTTCATCCTCGCCGTCGACGACACGATGGACTCCATCCTGAACTGGTACCGCGAGGAGGGGCTCATCTTCAAGGGTGGGTCCGGTGCCGGTCTCAACATCTCCCGTATCCGCTCGAGCAAGGAGTTTCTCAAGTCGTCGGGCGGCACCGCTTCGGGGCCGGTGTCCTTCATGCGGGGTGCGGATGCCTCGGCCGGCACCATCAAGTCCGGTGGCGCCACGCGGCGCGCGGCGAAGATGGTCGTGCTCGACGTCGATCATCCCGATATCGAGGAGTTCATCGAGACCAAGGTCAAGGAGGAGGAGAAGATCCGGGTCCTGCGCGATGCGGGCTTCGACATGGATCTCGGCGGCAAGGACATCACGTCCGTCCAGTACCAGAACGCCAACAACTCCGTGCGGGTGTCCGACGAGTTCATGCGCGCCGTCGATGCCGGTGGCGAGTTCGGTCTCAAGGCACGGACCAACGGTGAGGTCATCGAGACCGTCGACGCCAAGACCCTCTTCCGCACGATGGCCGAGGCCGCCTGGGCCTGCGCCGATCCGGGTATCCAGTACGACGACACGATCAACGACTGGCACACCAACCCGGAGAGCGGCCGGATCACGGCATCGAACCCGTGCTCGGAGTACATGTCCCTCGACAACTCCTCGTGCAACCTGGCGTCGCTCAACCTCATGAAGTTCCTCGCCGCCGACGGGTCGTTCCAGGTGGAGCGGTTCATCAAGGCGACCGAGCTCATCATCACTGCGATGGACATCTCGATCTGCTTCGCGGACTTCCCGACGGAGGCGATCGGGGACACGACGCGGGATTACCGTCAGCTCGGCATCGGCTACGCCAACCTCGGCGCCCTGCTCATGGCGTCCGGTCTTCCCTACGACTCCGACGCGGGCCGTGCCATGGCCGCCGGCATCACGTCGCTGATGACAGGTGTCGCCTACCGGCGCAGCGCCGAACTGGCCGGGGTCGTGGGACCGTACGCAGGTTTCGCGCGCAACGCCGAGGCCCATCTGCGGGTCATGCGCAAGCATGCCGCCGCCTCCGACGCCATCCGCTCGGTGGCGACCCTCGACCGCGAGGTGGCAGCGGCCGCCGCGGGGGAGTGGCGCTCCTGTCTGACGATCGGTGAGAAGAACGGCTGGCGCAACGCGCAGGCCTCGGTGCTCGCGCCCACCGGAACGATCGGGTTCATGATGGACTGCGACACCACCGGCATCGAGCCCGACTTCTCGCTCGTGAAGTTCAAGAAGCTCGTCGGTGGCGGATCGATGCAGATCGTGAACAACACCGTGCCGCAGGCGCTCGGGAAGCTCGGCTACACCGCCGAGACCATCGAGGCGATCGTGGAACACATCGCGGAGCACGGCAATGTCGTCGATGCGCCGGGTCTCAAGGCGGAGCACTACGCGATCTTCGACTGCGCGGTCGGGGAGCGGGCCATCACCCCCATGGGTCACGTGCGCATGATGGCCGCCGTCCAGCCGTTCCTCTCGGGAGCGATCTCGAAGACCGTCAACATGCCCAGCGAGGCGACCGTCGACGAGGTCGAGGAGATCTACTTCGAGGGATGGCGGCAGGGCCTCAAGGCGCTCGCCATTTATCGGGACGCCTCCAAGGTCGGCCAGCCGCTGTCCGACTCCAAGGCTTCCACCGCCTCGGGTGACACCGATGAGGAGACCGGTCACGCCCGCCCGGTGCGCAAGCGACTGCCGAAGCGCCGGCCGTCGCAGACGGTGTCGTTCACCGTTGCCGGCGCCGAGGGTTACATGACGGCGGGCTCGTACCCGGACAACGGGCTCGGTGAGGTGTTCCTGAAGCTCGGCAAGCAGGGCTCGACCCTCGCCGGCGTGATGGATGCCTTCTCGATCGCGGTGTCGATCGCGCTGCAGTACGGCGTGCCGCTCGAGGCATTCGTGTCGAAGTTCACGAACATGCGCTTCGACCCGGCCGGCATGACGGACGACCCGGACATCCGGATGGCGCAGTCGATCATGGACTACATCTTCCGTCGGTTGGCCCTGGACTACCTGCCCTACGAGGAGCGGGCGGCGTTGGGGATCCATACCGCTGAGGAGCGTGCCGCGACGCTCGCCGCGCAGTCCGCGCCGGCCTCGACCGAGGCGGACTCCGACGAGGTCATCGAGGCCATGCAGCAGTCGGCGCCGACTGCCGCAGCAACCGAGCCCGCCGCGACCGTGGACCCGTCGACGGCGCACTCGACCGCTGAACTGCTGGAGGTCATCACCGGGAAGTCGGCAGACGCTCCCCTGTGCATGACCTGCGGCATCAAGATGCGGCCGGCCGGCAGCTGCTACGTCTGCGAGGGCTGCGGCTCGACCAGTGGATGCAGCTGAATGCAGAGTTGCAGCGAGAATGGGCTGAAGTTGCAGCGGTTGTGACGACCGATTGCAGCGAAAGCGTTCGCGATTGCAGTGATCGTGTTGTGGGGTGGGGCCAGGCGGTCCCACCCCACAACCGTCTCACGGGCCACTCGCCCGGAGAGGTTGGTTCGAGTTGGGCCCTGCTGCGTGGCCGATTCCTCTCAAGGTCTCATTCACGGTCGTGGGTTCCGGCAGTTTCGATCGAGGGGCATGGACTGGCTTGAATCCCTAGCCTGAGAGTCGCGAGTTTCTACGGGCGGAGCGTGACAGCGGCATGGGTTTTCAAGAACCAATCACGATGGCCAAGCGCGGCATGTGATGTTCGTGTCGCTCTGAGTTCCCCCCGGTCGGACACACGGCCTCGCCCTACCGATTGAGCCGCTACGGGGCGACCCTGTCCTGGGTGTTGTGTGGACCCCTCCCAACGGCTTGCACGACGCGGTTGGCGACCGGCCGGTCGTGGGAGGATCGTGACGTCGGCGGGGGCCATGGGCCTGGGTTCGTGGCCCCCGCCGGCCGAGTCGGGCCAGGTCCTACTTCTGCAGGCTGTCGATGTGCACGGTGAACACCGCCCAGTCTCTGTTGTGCCAGGTCTCGTAGCCGCCGTTCCAGCCGTCCTTCTCCCGCTTCAGCCACAGTGTGGTGTCGCCCCAGATCTCATGGTGCGAGTCCTCCTCCGACCAGTGGGAGCGATCCGAGCGGGGTCGGTCCTTCCAGTTCGGCCAGAACGTGGTTTCGGGCTTCCAGGTACGGTCACTGATGATGAGGTTGGCCTGGCGAGTCCCGTCGAGGCGGCTCATCATTACGTCCACGCGTTCGTACCTGCCCGAGTAGTAGGTGACCTCGTCACCAGGCTGGAGCACGCGCTCGTAGTTTTGGTTGAACGTGAGCTTGACCGGGTACCCGGCGTAGTTCTTGATCTTGCCTTTCACACCGTCGTCCGAGTCGCGCTCCTCCACGAACGGTGCGGCGTCGGCGGCCGGTTGTGCGGCGGCAACGACCGCGGTACCGCGGCCGGTCTGGGCGTCTGGCGAGGTGGACTGGACGGCGTTGGCCGGTGCGGCGAACAGTCCGCAGGCCACGGTGGCGGCGGCAGCGCCGCAGAGCATGGTGAGGGGTTTGCGCATGATCGGACTTCCTGGCTGGTGAATGGGTGTGACGCCAGGATCGTTCCCACCCGCCAGCGGCGCACTCGGCCGCACCGCGCCGGAACGTTCCGGCGCCGGACACGAAGCTGGAGGCCAAAGTGCTGACCGATGATTTGCGCATCGACGACAACAGTCGGCCACACTCCCGGCTTGGGCAACGAGCCCCCGCGGTGTTCGTGACCCAGTGGAAGAACTGACCTCCCAGACCCCCATCGAAGTCCGGCATGATCAACGGGGTCCGTTCATGGGTGCCTGAACCTGGGTTCCTGGCCTGAATGCACAACGACACCGAA
>CAIWTL010000368.1 GCA_903915555.1 uncultured Micrococcales bacterium
CCGGGGCCCTTGCAGCGCGGATGGGAGCATGGACACATGACCTCTGTTCGCGACAGTGTCTTCTCGCTGCTCGAGCGCCATGGGATGACCACGGTGTTCGGGAACCCCGGTTCGACCGAGATGGGTTTCCTCAACGACCTCCCTGGCGGATTCCGGTACATCCTGGGTCTCCAGGGGGGAGCGGTCGTGGCCATGGCCGACGGTTACTCCCAGGCGATCGATGGTCCTGTCCTGGTCAACCTCCACTCTGCGCCGGGTGTGGGCAACGCCATGGGCAGCATCGTCAACGCTCGCGCAAACCGGACCCCCCTGGTGATCACCGCCGGGACGCAGGCCCGGCCGATGCAGGTGATGGAGTCCTGGCTGACGAACATCGACGCCACGACCCTGCCGCGTCCCGCCGTGAAGTGGGCGGGAGAGGCGCCCCGGCCCCAGGACACCGCTGCGACTCTCGCCCGTGCCATCCACGAGGCCACGCTGCCGCCGCCGGGTCCCGTCTTCGTGTCCCAGCCGGCGGACGACTGGGCGGCGGACGTCGTCGACGCCGAGACTCACCATCTCGCAGAACGGCGGGTGGCCGCCGGAACCGGACTGGATCCGGCGAAGGCCGCCCGGGTCGTCGAAGAGCTCAGGGCGGCGGAGTCACCGTTGATCGTGCTGGGCGCAGCGCTGGACACACCGGAGGGGTGGGAGAACACGGTGGCCCTTGCCGAGGCGACAGGGGCAGAGGTCATGATGGCGCCGCTGGAGTCCCGCTGGAGCTTCCCCGGCTGGCATCCGCAGTTCCGCGGTGTCCTCTCCCCTTCGATCGCCGGTGCGACCGCGCAGATGTCCGGGTACGACATGGTCCTGGTGCTCGGCGCGCCGGTGTTCCGCTACTACCCCTACATCCCCGATGAGTTGCTGCCGGAGGGGACCCGCCTGCTGCACATCACGGACGACCCGGGTCAGGCGGCCAGGGCCCCCATGGGGGATGCCGTTGTCACCGACCCGGTGGGTGCGGCGCGTGTGCTGGTCGAGGCGACCGCCGGGTCGGGGACAGTTGCTGCGGGTGAGTCGCCGGAGCCGGTGACGAGTCACGGCCCGGCACCGCTGCACCCGACGGATGTGTTCACGGTCCTGGCCGAAGTGGCCGGTCCGGACCTGGCGATGGTCAACGAGTCCCCGTCGAACTTCAACCCCCTGCTGACGTGCTGGCGCCCCAGCCGCCCGCGCAGCCTGTTCTTCTCGGGCTCGGGGGGGCTGGGTTTCGGTACGTCCGCTGCCGTGGGAGTTCAGTTGGGCATGCCCGATCGACCGGTGCTCGGGCTCTTGGGGGATGGTGCGCTGCACTACTCGGTCCAAGGTCTGTACACGGCCGCGCTGTACAACGTCCCTGTCACCTTCCTCGTGCTGCGCAATCACCAGTACGGCGTCCTGAAGTGGTTCGGACAGCAGACCGACGCACGGCATGTGCCCGGACTGGAACTGCCCGATCTGGACGCGGTGAAGATCGCCGAGGGTTACGGGGTCCCCGCCCGTTCGGTGCGCGAGGCCGACGAACTCGAAGCCGTCCTGCGTGAGGATCTGGAAACGGACGGCCCGCGTCTCATCCAGGTGGAGATCGACCGGACCGTCGGCGTCATCTGACCGAGGAGCCGGTACCAGGGTGCGCTGCAGGCAGCTACGGGGTCGACCGTCGGTGGGCAGCGGCCGACCCGTTAACGTGGAGGTTCCACGCAACTGTGAGGGGAATCTGATGTCTGACTCCGTCCCGCCGCCCGAAGGTGTTCCACCCACCCCGGGAGCGGTGCCTCCGCCGCCTCCGGGCGACGCGGGAGCGGTGCCGCCGCCGCCGTCGGGTGCGGTCCCGCCGCCCCCCGCGTCGCCCGGCGCTCCGCTGCCGCCG
>CAIWTL010000369.1 GCA_903915555.1 uncultured Micrococcales bacterium
CGCTGACGGCGTCACCCAGCTCCACGGTGCGCATGCCGGAGCCGAGTGCATCTCCGGGCGAGAGCTCGACGCCGGGCACCGCACCGCTACCGGTCGCGGCGCCTCCCGGAGTAACGGGGGACACACCCGGCTCATAAGCGACGATGAGGCGCGAGATTTCCGGGGTCGGGTCCGCATAACCATCCGCAGTCGTGAGGTCCACCGCCGGAGCAGCGTAAGCGGGGGTGATCAGCCCGGTGGCGAGGCTCGATGCACAGAGGGCCACTCCGGCGGCGCCTACGACGACGCGCCGGCCCAAGGCCGCATTGGTCGCCATCGCTCACCTCTCGCCGCGGCAGAGCCGCTAGGGAAATTTAGCAGCGGTGACGAGTGGGTGTCCACGTTGCTCCATGAGGGCAACACCCCTCAACTCGAGCGGCGGAGTGCCCGGTCCCGTCGCGTTTGTGCGGACAACGAGGGCTAGGGCCAGTACGGCGCCTGCAGCGACGTGCGCCTCATCGTCCGGACTTGACCCACACGAGCCGCTTACCCTTCTTCGTGCAGGTGAATTCGCGAACCTGAACGCCCGACTGATAGCAGCGCTGGCCGGCCTTGACCGTCACCTTCACGGCAATGGTGGGCTCGGGAGTAGCTTGCATGGTGGAACCGAAGAAGAAGTTCGCGTCGATGAAGGACTGTCCAACGTAGGGCGGTCCTTCACGATAGGCGTCACTACCGCCCACCAATGCCATGGCTTCCTCGACGTAGTCCCAGTCGTCGTCGACCGGATCCATCGGTTTGCCGTGTGCGACGCCACCGAGGGCGACAAGCACGGCCATGAAGATTGCAACGACGCCTAGGCCTCTTACGGAAATGGCTCCCCCTCCGACGCGCATATGGAAGCGCATCGATGGCAGGCATTCGCGTCGAATTCGCGGCCTTACAGCTCCCAGATGCTCGAGGTGCTGCCCTTGGCCTCGTCCGTGCCGCCGAAGACGGCCTTGAACTTCGTGCCCGACTCGTACGTGCGGTCGATCGTGACGGAGAAGTTGCCGTCCTCGTCGACCTGCTCGGTGCCCTTGGTCTTCCAGGAGCCACCCGACTTCTTCACCTTGATGGTCACGTCGCCAAACATGGTCGGGTCGCTCAAGCCCGTCGTCGTGAGCACGGTGCCCTTCACCTTGGTCGACCCCGAGCGCTCGCGCACGTTGGTGATAGTGGTCTCGGATTCGGCCTTCGACACGGTGAAATCGATTGTCATCGTGCGGTCATAGACCTTCGTCGTGTCAGTGGGATGCGTGAACTTCACGGCGACCGTGGCGGTGTAGTCACCCGCACCATCCACGCCGGAGCAGATCATGATCGAGTCAGTGACCGTGCCGGAGCCGGTGCCGGTGGTCATCGCACTCGGTGTCGAGCGGCCACCGCTGCGGCTCGCTTCGATCTCCGCGCTCCAGTCCACGCCCCCGGCTGCCCCGGTCACGTCGACCGTGTAGGGGAAGTCGGTGCACTCCTCAGTGAACTCACCCCCGTCGATCGTGATCTCCATCGTGCCGATGGGGGTCGCCTCCGAGTCGGAGCCGGCGAAGGCGGCGGGGGCGGCCGCCAACCCGAGGGCGAGCGGGAGGGCCAGGGCGAGGGCTGCACGTCTCATGGGAAGACGGTAGGGGCGCCGAAGAGGCCACACAACGCCTCTCAGGGTCTTCCCAGCGGCTCCCCGGCCTCCTCCCAGCCGGGCCTGGACCTCCGGGATCCTGCACCTCGCCGAGCGCCCGCCCCGTGAGGCCGCGTACGGTCGAGGCACGACTACCGGGGCTATTGCCCCCGAGGGATCCCCCTCAATCGCCCCACAGGGAGAACATCACGTGAAGAAGAGCATCCTGGCCCTCGCCGGAGCAGTCGCTCTGGCAGCGCCCCTCATGGCCACGGCACCGGCCTTCGCCGCCGACCCGCCCGGCGCCCCCGCGATCACCAACGCCATCCCCGGCTGGGCTCGCGGCGACGTCATCCTCGACTGGGATGCCCCGGCCACCAACCCCGCCGGCATCCTCGGCTACGAGATCCGCATCAGCAGCAATCTGGGCGACACCTGGCTGGTACCGCCCGTCAATACCAAGTCGGTCACCACCGAATACACGGTGCAGGGCCTCGACCCCAACAAGAGCTACGTCTTCGAGGTGCGCGCCTACAACGACGGCTCGGTCAACAGCCCCGCGGGCCGCGGCGAGTGGTCGGCCCAGGCTCCGGTCAACCCGGTGCAGCCGGCCCAGAACGTCGGACCGCCGACCTACCTGACGACGAGCGCGGAGGACCGCGCCGTCCTGGTCTCATGGATCCCCAACGATGGCGCTGCCGCCTACCAGGTGCAGTTCACGACCAAGTCCAACCCGGGCGAGAGCGACTGGCAGAGTGCGCGCAGCACGGTCGACGACCACCTGCGCGTTGACGGCCTCACAGCCGGTGCGAACTACCTCTTCCGGGTGCGCTCCTACAACGGCGCGCAGGACTACAGCGACTGGGTCACGACCCCCAACCCGACGCAGCCCCTCGGCACGCCCAACGCGCCCACCAACGTGAGCGCCATCGCGGGCAACGCCAGTGCCTCCGTCACCTGGACAGCCCCCTCGGGCGGTGCCAACTCCTATGAGCTGCAGTACCGCGCCGGCTCAGGGGCCTGGAGCTCCTCCATCGACGCCAGATAGCGCTGCATGGTGTAGCAACCCGCCAGGAAGAAGTTGGGAATCGGGGACGTCTGGTCCGGGCGCAGCTGCTGGCAGCCG
>CAIWTL010000370.1 GCA_903915555.1 uncultured Micrococcales bacterium
CCCGGAGAACTGGCCGTCACCATCGACGGCCACGACGATCCCGGCGCCCGTCGCGACAGCGGTGTGCAGTGCGAGCAGGGTGCTCCGTCCGTGGCCGCGGTTGTCGCGGTTCCGCAGATGAACGAGGGGAAGGCCGGACCGAGTCAGAGCCTCGAGCACCTGAGGGGTCGCGTCTGTGCTGGCATCATCGACCACCACGAACGAATGGGGGGTGTCCCTCAGTTCGTGATGGATCTCCCGGATGAACTCACCCAACCCCTCGGCCTCGTTGTAGGCGGGCATTGC
Organism: uncultured Micrococcales bacterium; assembly: GCA_903915555.1. Taxonomy (GTDB): domain Bacteria; phylum Actinomycetota; class Actinomycetes; order S36-B12; genus CAIWTL01. Next base: position 286 of record CAIWTL010000370.1, read on the forward strand.
CACGCAGACGGTCGGGCGTGTCACGACCGGATCCGGTGGGTGACGTCGTTGTCGAAAGCAGTCAGGGCCGACGCGATGGCCATGTGCATGTCGAGATACTGGTAAGTGCCCAGACGTCCGCCGAAAAGGACATTCGTCTCCCGGCGCGCAGCCTCCCGGTATCTGCTGAGGATTCGGCTGTCCTCGAGCGCCCGCACCGGGTAGTAGGGCTCATCGCGCGGGCCCGCTGACCGGCTGTATTCGTGCGCGACGACGGTGCGTCCACCGGCCACGGTTCTCTCGGGATGGAGATGACGGAACTCGTGGATGCGGGTGAACGCCACGTCCTCGTTGGGGTAGTTGACCACGGCGGTGCCCTGGAAGTCCTCGATGTCCATGACGGTCGTGGTGAAGTCGATGGTGCGCCACCCCAATGCCCCGTGACGGTGATCGAAGTAAGCGTCGATGGGACCCGTGTAGACCACCGGCACCGTGCCATCCAAGAGGTGACGGACGTCGTGGAAGTCCGTGCCGAGGCGGACGTCGATCGAGCGATTTCGGACCATGGTGTCGAACCATGGCCCGTATCCGCGTTCCGGGAGGCCCTGCCAGGTGTCGGAGAAGTAGTCACTGTCGAACGTGAACCGCACGGGAATCCGCCGGATGACATCCGCGGGGAGTCGACGGGGATCACACTGCCACTGCTTGGCGGTGTAGCCGCGGATGAACGCCTCGTACAGCGGTCGTCCCACCATGGCGATCGCCTGGTCCTCCAGATTGTCGGCCTGCTGGGGTGCTGCGGATCTCTCGCGCGCCAGCAGTTCGCGCGCCTGCTCAGGGTCGAGACGTCGGCCATAGAACGCCGACATCGTCGCCAGGTTGATGGGCACCGGGTACACCTGGTCGGCGTGGACGGCAAGGACCCGGTGTCGGTAGTCCGTGAAGCGGGTGAACCGGTTGACGTAGTCCCAGACCCGCCGATTCGACGTGTGGAACACGTGCGTCCCGTACCGGTGCACCTCGATCCCGGTGGAGGGTTCGATGTAGGAGTGGGCGTTCCCCCCCAGGGTCGTGCGGCGGTCGAGCACCACGACTCGCGCGCCGATCGCCGCGGCCCGCTCCGCGATCGTCAGTCCGAAGAGTCCCGCCCCTACGATCACGAGGTGAGCGCTGCGTATCGCGTCCGAGAGCGAATCGTGCACGCTCACCGTCCGGCCTCCTGCCGCCCCGGTCATGCGATCCTCCCTCGCGTGACGAGAGAGTGCAGTCCGTCCCGGCTGCGCAGGGCCTCGGCGAGGACCGAGTCCGACGGGCCCTCGTAGGGAGGAAGGAAGTTCAAGCTGAGCCCCGCCGCAAGGAACGGCCCAGCCTGATACAAGTCACGTCCGCCGGGTGGGTTGGTGTACTCCGTCGCCCCGAGCGCGACACCCAACGCCACGATGTAGTCGTGGTAGGGGGCGCTGTCACGGGGCAGCACATCGGAGGCATTGACCAGCGTGACCTGTGATGGCAGTTGTCCTGCCACGTACTCCAGTTGGCGAGTCAGGTAGGGCAGGACCTTCCCCTCTGCTGCGAGGAGCAATGGTTCCAACCGCGGATCCTCTCGGATCGTCCGACCCACTGCGGGACTGCGCCTGATCCGGTCGCTGATCTCCTGGGGCGCGTCGGTGGTGAACTCGATCTCTGAGATGAGTGCCGTGCGGGGAGCCCTGGCGATCGGGAGGGTGAGCCAGGTGGGGCGCCCGTTCGGATCCGGAACCTCGCACCGGTGGACGCGACCCCGGCGGGGGAACTGCGCGCAGTCGAAGAGCACGAACACATCGGTCTCGAGCATCAGTCGGTAGTAGCCGCCGTAGGGGAAGAAGTAAGGCTGCATGACGCAATAGCGCACCGCGCCGGACGCCATCAGACGATCACCGAACCGTCGGGGGTGTCCTCGCGGGCGACTGAACCGGCGCCGACGATGACCCGATCGCCCAGCGTCACGTTGTCGAAGACGGTGGCATTGACGCCGAAGAAGCAGTTGTCGCCGATCCGGCAACTGCCGCTGATGACCACCTCGGAGGTGATGAAGGTGTTCGCGCCGATCGAGGTGTGATGCCCGATGTGATTGCTCGACCAGAGGATCGAGTTGGCCCCCAGATCGCACTTGTACTGAAGGATGTTGTTCTCCATGACGATCGTGTTCGGGGGAAGGTGGAATCCCCGCCACACCTGTGCGCTGGGGTGGATGAGCGACCCGAAGTGGAATCCCGCCCGCGCGATCTCCTCGGCCTTGCTCTGCCGAAGGGCGTTGCGCCGGCGGCTCGACATGGCGGTGAACCAACGGTCCACCTCCCGGTCCGCCCGCGCCACGGCCTCCTCCCAGGCGAGGACGGGACGACCGTCCACGGTTCCTCCCGGGTGGAAGTCGGGATCGACCACGAAGTACTGATGACGGATGCCCCCACGCTCGCGGAAGTAGTAGGCGACGACCTCGGCAATCTGCCCGGCGCCGAACACGTACAGGTCCACCGGACTCCTCTCGACCCTCGCAAGGGCCACGGTAACCTTCCGGTGACATGCGGGGGGGCGGTGCCCGCAACCAGGAGGCTTGACCGTGCTGCTGTCCCGACCGATCCTCTCGGTGTCGGACTCCCCGGCTTTCGGCCGCGTGCTCCAGTGTCCGGTCCTCGTCGGATCGGGGGACGATCACCTGGCCCTGATCCTCTCGTCCCGTGACGCGGACAACCGCAGCCGGACGTTGGGGGTGCGCATCGACGGCACGTCGGGGACCTCCCCCCAGCTCGTCCGATGCGACGTCCTGTTGACGGCCGCAGACGTCGATCCCGACTGTGTGGGACTGATGATCGGGGACGTCGTGCGGGGAGTCGCCGGAATGGTGGCGGTGGGGAACGCGTACTTCCTCGGCGACGGCGTCCTGGGTTCGCGCCTCTTCGTCGTTCCTGTCGAGATCGGTAATTCCGGCCTCAGGGTTGCGGGGGAGGTGCGTTGGTTGTTCGAAGAGGACGAGGGCACCTTCCGCGCGACCCCCGCGGTGGTTGTGACGACAGCGGGGATGTCCGCGTTCTACCCGAGGGCGGAGCGGGACGCGGCGCGCGGATCTGGGTTCCCTCCGGAATACCGTCTCCAGCGGGTGCCCTTGACCGATGATTTCCAGCCCTGCGGCGATGAACGGCCCGTTCTCGTGGGGGAACAGCCAGGTGCGTGGGCCAAGGCCGCCCAGGATCCCGATGACCCGGCGACCGTGTGGTTCTGTCACCGCGATGTGCTCCCCGACCAGGCGGGCTACCGGTTGGGGCGCCTGACGCTCGGCGAGACAAGTGAGGCCGACACGGTGGAACTGTCGGCCAACGGTGGATGGGGGCAGACCCCCCCGCACGTGGGGATGCTGGCCTACCCCGAACCCCTGCCGGGTGGTGATGTCCTGGCGTGCGCGGGTGACTACGGGTCATCCGGCGTGGTCCTGCTGAGTGAGCGCGCCCGAGGGGTCGAGTCGCATGGGTGAGCTGCCCTCCGATGGTTCGCCCATGGTGACCGTGATCGTGCTCACGTACGATCACGCACAGTTCGTCGCGCAGGCAGTGGGCTCGGTGCTGGCGCAGGACACCCCGTGGCCGATCCGGGTCATCGTCCACGACGACGCCTCGTCCGACGAGACCCCCGAGATCCTGCGGCGACTCGCCATCGACCACCCGGGGCGGTTCGAGCTGCGACTCAGGGACACCAATGTGCTGTCCACGGGTGTCAATCCTTCTGTCGAGATCCTGCGCGACGTCACGACTCCCTATGTCGCGTGGTGTGAGGGAGACGACTGGTGGACCGATCCGCACAAGCTCCGTCGCCAGGTGGAGTTCATGCAGGACAACGACTGGTGTTCGGTCGTCCATCACGACGTGGAGACAGTGGTCGAGGACGGGGGCTCCGACGACTACGCGTCTCACCTGCGGAAACTCCTTGCACAACCATGGCGACGGGAGCAGCGCCTGCCAGGAGTCCGGATCGCTCACGGGAACTTCATCATGACCTGCAGCGCCATGGTGCGCCGCAGCCGTCTCCGGGAACGGGCACTGGCTGCTGTCTTCGACGTCCAGCCGGGGGACTTCGTCACATTCGCGCTGGCTCTCGAGGATGGAGACATCGGCTTCATCCCGGAGTCCATGGCGGCGTATCGCATCCATGGGGGCAACTTCTGGGCTCGACCACGCGATGACAGGACAGGCGAGGAGCAGCGGGCGCTGTGGTTCCTGGCGGCCTACGCGGTCGATCCGATGCGATCCGAGGTCCGGAAGATCCTCACGGGTAGGGCGACGGCGAGAGCCGACCGCGAGCCGGCAACGGGCTCGGATTCCACGATTCCTCAGGGTGTGGCTGAGCACGATGACCTCGCCGTCGCATGCGGTGAGGCGACCGAGCTGGCTGATGAGAATGCCTTGCTGCGCGAAGAGCGGGATGCCCTCGTCGGTTCCCGGGGGTGGCGCCTGCTGGAGCGGGCGAGACGCGTCAGAGCAGCGCTGGATTCCGGTGGACGTCGCGGCGCACATAGAGATTGACCCGCAGGTTGGGATGCCAGCCCTCACGCTGATCGACCACCTCGAAACCGGTGTCGCGCACGGCGCGGTCGTGGACGGGATTGCAGTAGGCGACAGCCGAGACGGAGTTGCCGAGGTTGCGGAGAATGGTGGTGAGG
>CAIWTL010000371.1 GCA_903915555.1 uncultured Micrococcales bacterium
ACTCACCCAGGTTTCCGCACTCGAATCTCTCCTGATCGGCGGCGCGGGGATCGGTCAGCAGTCCAGCGACATCGACGGGGGCACCGTGCGCGACTTCGAGGAAGTGCAGCGCCGTCACCGGATCCTGCCGGGGAATGGCCCACGTGACATCGACTCCATCGATGAGCGCCCGGGGGTGCACCCACCAGCCATCGACGAGCAGCGGCTGATCGGACGGGAGCGAGACGTCGATGCGGGGGGAGTCCGAGCCGAGACAGCCTGCGGTCAGATGCACCAGATCGGGGACAGCCACCGGCATGCGTCGCTCGCCGTTCCACAGGACCTCAGCCGTGGATCCGTCGATCGACAACACCATGTCCCCGGCCCGCAGCGACTCGACGGGTACCGGTCCGTGCGGCGTGCTCACGGGGGTGCCCGTCGGATAGCCGGCAGACCGGGGCCCGTCCGCAGTCGAGCGTCTCCGGGTCGCACCCTGGCTCGCCGCGACATCCCACGCTTGATCGGTGTTCTTGTAGTCGAGTTCCTCGAACATCTTCACGTAGTCGTTCAACAGCGTGTTGTCCACGAGGACCAGGTCTCGACCGGGGCGGCCGTGCTCCGGGTCCGCGGCGACCCAGCGGGCCACCATCCGCGTGAAGAGACCGGGGCCATTCGCCAGCCATACGGACTCGGCGAAGCCGCGGGAGAGGTTGTCCAGGGCCTGCTGATACGCGGCTTCCACGACGGGATGCCGTGGCGTCACGGCGATGAAGTTGTTCCCGAGGTTGCCGGTGGGCTCCACCGTGGCGACGAGGGCATGGTCACCGACCAAGTCCTCCAGAGGCTGCAGGGCCCGATCGTCGATGTCCGCCCAGACCCCACCATGTCTGGACAGATAGGCGAGCCGGAAGAGGTCCGCCTTGCTGACAGCCGATGCCTCGCGGAAGACCCGCTCCGCCTCAGTTCCCATGTTCTGCTCGAGCCACTGCGCTGCGCTCTCGGTGTCGAAGATCAGGTGCTCCCATCCCGGGTTGACGATGTCCCAGGTGCGGGTCATCTCGAGGGCATCGCCGGGCAGGGGACTGTCGAACCAGGCCTGCAGCAGTACGCGCGGGATCCGGTGGGAGTGTTCCGCCCCCGCTTCTCCTGCATCGCTCTGGAACGGGTGGGCGCGCCCGGATCTCATGAGAACGACGACCACCGCCACGGCAGCGGCCAGAGATCCAGGATGGTCACGCACGTTGGACTCAGCGAGCGCCAGATCGTCGTCCATCACTGCTCGATGAGCGACCTGTGCGGCCCGGGTGTCGAGCTGGAACTCGTTGACGATGTCCCCGACGAATCCCGGCATGTATCGAACCCACCGCGCCTGATTGGCGAGGGCGGCAGGGGAGAGCCGGGCGAGTTCGGCCCGCCAATGCGCGAGACTCTCCTTCGCCGATCCGGGGTCGCACGCGGCAAGTTGGATGCGCGTCAGTTCCGCGAAGGTGCTGGCCCGTGGTTCGAGGGATGCGGCCAAGCGGGTCGCCTCCTCGGCGGTGGGGATGTCCCACTCCAGCCGCGCGGCATCGCTGACCCGACCGAGGCGACGAGCCAGGTGGGAGAGGACGACGGAGTCGGGCGCCGTGACGACCCGGGGGTGGACCGTGGCCGCACGATCGACGGCGAGGCCCCGGCGGGCTCCTGTGTCCGGGGACACCAGCGGTTCGAGAAGTTGCTCCCACGCGTCAGCGACGAGCAGGACGGCAGCCGATCCACCTTCGACCGGATCCAGTTCCGCGGCATCGGGGACCAGCCCCAGGGCGGGATGCGACGGTACGACCATCACAGGACTTCCCGGACCTGAGGGGTCGTCGGCCACCGGGACGGCGGCCAGGAGCGCGTGGAGGAACCCGGGCAGCGGTTCCGTGTCCGAACTCATCAGGAGCACTCCTGCCGGTCGGGACGCGTACAGCAGATCAGTCAACTCAGCGGGAACCGACTCACCCGACGACCCGTCCAGCACGGTCAGCCAGGGGTAGGTCTCGGAACCACCCGGCGCATCGGACTCACCCGACCGGTCCAGCAGCACGATGGTCGAGATCTCGGGTGCTTCCGTGGACGCGAGTGCGCGAAGGCAACGGTCGAGGTGCAACCGCTCCCCCTCGTGCACGATCACCATGAGGACAGGCGATGCAGCGGAGCGATCGAACGCGGAGATCGGATGCGCCGCATGAACCGCGATCGCAGCACACGGATGGCGGCCCTGGGCAGTGCCGTGGGTGAGGAAGTGGGTGAAGGGATCCAGCCCGGACGTCCCGACCTCCGGATAGGCCGTGAGATACCAGTCCGGGTCGAATCGGGGGCTGGGCCTGCGCTTCTCGTGCCGACCATGACCGACGAAGTGCACCAGCGGATTCACGCCGGCGCGGGCCACGTCCTCGTAGATCCACAGATACCAGTCGGTGTCGAACTCAGGATGCGGATCGCGGTTCTCCCGCCATCCGTGCGAGGAATAGTGTTCCCACGGATCGACGCCGGCCGCCGCGACGTCCGGGTACTCACGCAGGTACCAGGCGGGATCGAAGAGGAGGGCCTGCGCCGCCTCTTCGGCGACAACCGAGTCGACGACCGGAGCCAGCGGTTCCGCGCTGGAGGTGGAACGCCGTCGCGGGAACCACTTCACGCGTCTGTCCTCACGGCGGCAAGCCTGCCACATCGAAGGTCTGCTGATATCCGTCCGTCGGGCATCTGTCCCTAGGGAATGATGCCCTGCCCGTACCACGGCAGGGGTTGGTCTGAGGACTCTGCTCGCGCAGGATCACCGGTAGTCGTCGATCAGACGCTCACGAGACCCGTGGGGTGTCCGTTTGCCGCCCTGGGCCACCGGACTGCCTCCCGAATCGTCAGCTCTCGTGGCTGAGTCGCCCCCGGCTATCCTGAAGCCAGGACCGTAGCAGGTCGAGCACCTCGCGCGTCGATCTGGAAAGAGCCGCGCAACATCCGGCCGACCATCCCCACGGTGCGCGACCCAGGAACGGTCGGATCGTCCTGGCCGCAACGTGGCATGCGCGAGACAGAGAACCAGAGGGGCGCCGGTGGACGAGACTCGTACGTCGGACCCATGGATACCTGTCCAGCGACCTCTGCTGCCGACGGGTGACGACATCCTGCCGTACCTGCGGACAGTGGATCAGACTCGGCTGTACTCCAACCACGGTCCCCTGGTCCGCACCCTGGAGGAACGGCTCTCGGAGTATTTCGCCGTTCCCGCGGATCAGTTGGCCGTCTTCTCCAGCGGGACCACGGCTCTCGAGGCCGCTGTCGCCACAGCGCCCAGCGACCGGCGGTCCGTCTGGCACGTGCCCTCCTGGACCTTCACCGCGACAGCCTCGGCGGTGATCCGGGCCGGTGCCCAGATCCGATTCGTCGACATCGATGACGAGTGGCGGATCCCGCCAGAGGTGGCGATCGACAGCGCGGTCGATGTGCTGCCCTTCGGGGCGCCCCCCTGCGTCGAGCGCATACCGACCACCCGCGCCCCACTCGTCATCGACGCGGCGGCCTCGTTCGACGCCATGTCCGGCATCGGGCCGAGGCTGTCACGACAGCGTCCGATCGCTGCGATGGTCAGCCTCCACGCCACCAAGGCCCCGGGGTGCGGTGAGGGGGGTGTCCTGATCGCCAACGATCGTGAGTGGGTGGCTCGCGCCCGTCGCTGGGGGAACTTCGGTCTCAGCGACGCACGCGAGTCGATGATGATCGGTACAAACGCCAAGATGAGCGAACTCCAGGCTGCGGTGAGCCTGGCGGCGCTCGACTCGTGGCCGACCATGCGCGCCCGGTGGCTCGCCCAGACCTCCCGGGCGGTCACTCTCAGCCGGACGGCGGGTTTCCGTGTCCGGGGCGGCATGGCCCGCGGCGCCGTGGCGCCCTACTTCGTGATCCAGAGTGCCGATGCCGCCGAGCGGGACCGGATCCGACGCCACGCAGTTGCGGAGGGCGTGGACACGCGGCGCTGGTGGGAAGCCGGATGCCACCGGATGAGCGCCTTCCGCCACCTGGCCTCCGATCCCCTGCCGAACACCGAGGTCGCCGCTGCGGGGGCTCTGGGACTTCCCTTCTCCGTCGACCTGGGTGACAGCGAGTGGGAGAGGATCAACCGGGTGCTCACCGTCGCAGCCACCGCCCGAGCCGCCTCATGAGACCTGGCGACTATTGGCGCATGTTCCGATCAGGAGGCGCCCGACTGCCGGTTGCGTTCTTCCGCGAGGTCCATGGGTACGACCTCCGCCACGGAACCCGGACCGCTGAAATCGTCCAGGTGGCCGACTTCGATGTTCCCCCCGAGTCCCGGCGCGGCAGCGTGCTGTACATGGCCTCGTGGTCCTGCACGATCGAGTGGACCTATGCGTCCGTACGGCGCATCTTCGGTGACGGCTTCCCCGACCTCACCGTCGTGGATGTCGGCTGCGGGAAGGGCAAGTTCCTCCTGGTCTGGGCCGACGAACTCGCGCAGGACGGACTGACCCAACGGGTGATCGGGGTGGACTACTCCTCGACGTTCACTCAACTGGCCCGCCGCAATCTGGCCAGGCGCGGGCACGACCGCATCGAGGTGACCCACCTGGACGCATCCAGGATCCGCTCGTGCGACCTCGGCGACAACCTGTTGCTCTACCTCTACAACCCGTTCGCCGAAGAGACCCTCACCACCATTCTCCGCAACCTCGGCAACTCCGTCTCGGCTGTCGCCTACTGCAATCCCGTCCACGACCGCGCCGTGCGCGACACCGGTTTCGAGGTAGTCGATCAGCGTGAGGGCTGGCATCCCAACCTGCGGGTCAATCTGTATGTGCGTCGCGACGCCCACCGGAACCCAGCGCTGCTCTGACGCGTCTCGCCCGCTCCAGCAGGCGCCACCCCCGGGAACCGACGAGGGCATCGCGCTCTTCGCGCAGCAAGGCATTCTCATCAGCCAGCTCGGTCGCCTCACCGCACGCGACGGCGAGGTCATCGTGCTCAGCCGCACCCTGAGGAATCGTGGAATCCGAGCCCGTGGCCGGCTCGCGGTCGGCTCTCGGCGTCGCCCTCCCCGTGAGGATGTCCCGGACCTCGGATCGCATCGGATCGACCGCGTAGGCCGCCAGGAACCACAGCGCCCGCTG
>CAIWTL010000372.1 GCA_903915555.1 uncultured Micrococcales bacterium
CCTCGTCCTCCGTCGGCGACGCACCGAGCCCGGGGGTGTTGACGAAGAAGTCGAGGACGGCGCTGTCCGCCCCGGGGGGGTGCAGCATGAGGAACAGGTCGCCGTTGGCGAGGGCGCGTCGGAACCGGGGGCTGAAGTCGGCCCGGTGTCGCATCTGCCGCGACATCTGGTCCTGCCACACCTGCGTCTCGCCCTCGTACCGGGTGTACGCCAGGGCGGTCTCCCCGCGCTCCAGCAGCTTCTCGGCGCTTCCCGTGCCGGCGGTGAGCCCCAGGCGGCAGCCGAGGGTGAACTCCCTGCCGTCCGTGCCCCACGATCGCTTCCGGAAGGTGCGATGCAGCGATGCGGCGAGTGCGACCGCGTCGTTCTCGTCACCCCCCGGGCGGATGATGAGGAAGTGGTCGCCGGCCACCCGCGCGACGGTGTCCCCGGGGCCGGTCAGCAGTCCGAGGGCGGACGCGACCTGACGCAGGACCGCGTCCCCGGCCTGGAGCCCGGCGGCGCTGTTGATCTCCCGGAACCGGACGAGATCGAGGTGCAGGAGGGCGACCTGGGCCTCCTCGGCGGAGAGTTCCTCGAGCACCCGTCGAGCAGCGTCGCGGTTGGCGAGTCCTGTCAGTGGGTCGGTCCAACTCAGTTCCGCCACACGGCCTTCGGCGCGGAACTGCTCGGTGACGTCCTGCACCGTTCCGAACGAGCGGCGGATGCGGCCGTCCGGCGATCGCTCGCCCCGCCCGCGTTCGTGGATCATCCGCTCCACGCCGTCGACCCGGACGCGGTAGAGGATGTCGAGGGATTCTCCCTCGACGTCGGCCCGCTCGTAGGCGAGACGGACGGTCTCGCGGTCCTCGGGGTGGACCAGCGTGAGCAGTTCATCGTCGCTGGGTGGGGGTTCGGTGGGATCGAGTCCCAGGATGCGGTAGTAGCCGTGGGACCAGATCGCCTTCCCGGTATCGGGGTGGTACTGCCAACTGCCGACCCGGGCGAAATCCTCGATCTCGGTCAGCATCCGCACCGTCTCGGCGAGGCCATCGGGCCGTTGTCGCCGATCGGATGTCATAGGAGGAAGGTATTCCACAGGTCGTGTGCCCCAGTAGTGCTGCGTTTCCGAGGGTAAGGAGCGGATCCGTGCGGGGCAAACGGGGTCAGTGCGTCCCACCCCCGGGTGTTCCGTCCGACCGGAGCCAGCGGGCCTCGAACTCCGCCGCGTCGACGGGTCGCCCGAAGAGGTATCCCTGGAAGATCGTGCAGCCGGCCGCGACCAGGATGTCCCGCTGCAGCACCGTCTCGACACCCTCGGCGACGCATTGGATGCCGAGGCGAGCCGCGATCCACAGTGCCGCCTCCACCAACACGCGGCTCCGGGCGTCGGGGGAGAGATCCGAGATCAGACTGCGGTCCAACTTGATCTTGGATATGGGGAGGCGGGTGATCGAGGCGAGCGCGGAGTAGCCGGTTCCGAAGTCGTCGAGCGCTAGCGGCACCCCGAGCGCGATCAGCCCCTCCACCTCGGGATCCACCTCACCCGGATTCGGCATGACCGTCGACTCGGTGAGCTCGAGTTCCAGATCGGTCGGCGCGAGGCCGTAACGGGCCAGCGTCCCGGCGACCGTGGCGGCCACGTTCGCCTCCAGTCCGCTGAACTGACGGGGAGACAGGTTGACCGCGATCGGCGTGGGGGGGAGTCCGGCGTCCTTCCAGCGCCGCTGCTGGGCTCCGACGGTGTCCAACGTCCAATCGCTGAGGCGGTCGATGAGACGCGACTCCTCGACGGTGGCGATGAAGTCCCCGGGGGTGAGGACGGTGCCCCCGTCGTTCCAGCGCACCAGCGCCTCGGCGCCCACGAGTCGCCCCGTGTCCGTGCACTGCGGCTGGTAGAGCAGCTCGAGCGCGCCGGCGTCGAGACCGGCGGCGAAGCGGGAGGCCAGAC
>CAIWTL010000373.1 GCA_903915555.1 uncultured Micrococcales bacterium
GCACTCAAGTAAGCCGAGAGAACGGGCGGTTCCCTCCGCCAACGCGCCCAGGGGTCCAGCGGCCCCTGGGCGCGGCTACTATTCCAAGGCAGGAGTATCACGGCACACGGAAAGGGTGAGATGGGCTTCATCGCGTTGCCACGATCGCGACCAGCAGAACGGGCGATTGAGTTTGCACTCCGCGCTGCGGCCGCCGTGGGCATCGTCACCACCGTCGGCATCATCGCCGTGCTCGCGGTCGAGGCGCTCCTCTTCTTCGCAGAGGTCTCGCCGGTCGACTTCTTCACCGGGACGCGATGGTCTGCCTCCATCAAGCCGTTCGCATTCGGCATCATCCCACTCGTGCTGAGCACGCTGATGATTGCCGCGATTGCCCTTGCAATCGCGGTGCCGATCGGCATTCTCGCCGCGGTGTGGATGAGCGAGTTTGCCAGCATCCGAGCGCGCAACATCGTCAAGCCGGTCCTGGAGGTCTTGGCTGGCATCCCCACCATCGTGTACGGCTTTTTCGCGATCACGGTGATCACGCCGCTGCTCAAAGCCACGATCCTCCCTGAGCTCGGCACGTTCTCTGCACTCTCAGCGGGGATCGTGGTCGGCATCCTGGTCCTCCCGCTGATCGCTTCGCTCACCGAAGATGCGCTTCGTGCCGTGCCGCGGGGCCTTCGCGAGGGCTCGTACGCGATGGGGGCGACACGGTGGGAGACGATTCGCCGAGTGCTCCTCCCCGCAGCCCTCTCAGGCATCGCGGCGGCGATCATCCTTGCGATGAGTCGTGCGATCGGAGAGACGATGGCGGTGGTGCTTGCGGCTGGGACCAATCCTCAGCTGACCCTCGACCCGACAGAGTCAGTCCAGACCATGACCGCCTTCATCGTGCAGATCAGTCTCGGAGATACGCCCGCTGACAGCATCCAGTTCAAGGCGCTCTTTGCGGTTGGTGCAACCCTGTTCGCCATGACATTTGCCCTCAACATGATCAGCAGCTGGATCGTTGCGCGGTATCGGAACGAATATGACTAGCCCTGTCGGCACCGCGCCGCGAGCAGGCGAACCCACCACCCTGGCCAGTCGGAGGGTCAAGAACGCGCTCTTCTCGCTGCTCGCCTTCGCGGCGATCTTCATCAGCATGGTCACGCTCGCCGGACTCTTGATCGACCTGGTTGCTCAGGGTGGGAGCTCGCTCGACACGCAGTTCCTGACCTCCTCCCCGAGCAGAATCCCCGCAAAGGCCGGCATCCTTCCGGCGCTCGTCGGCACGCTCTGGGTCACGCTTCTCGTTGCGCTCATCACGTTCCCGATCGGGATCGGGGCAGCGATCTATCTCGAGGAGTATGCGGGTCGCGGACGCATCGCACGGCTGCTCAAGATCAACATCTCCAACCTGGCGGGCGTGCCGTCCATCGTCTACGGAATCTTCGGCCTTGCGATCTTCGTCCGCGGACTCGATCTTGGCCGAACGGTGTTTGCCGCGTCGCTGACGCTCAGCTTGCTGATCCTTCCCGTTGTGATCATCTCGAGCGCCGAGGCGCTGAAAGCGGTCCCGCCGAGCCAGCGCGAAGCGGCGTACGCGCTCGGGGCAACGCGCTGGCAGGTGATTCGTCGCGCCCTGCTCCCGGCAGCCGCACCAGGGATACTCACCGGCATCGTCCTTGCAGTCGGTCGTGCCGTTGGAGAGACCGCCCCGCTCATCCTCATTGGGGCCGTCACGTTCGTCACGTTTGTGCCGACCAATCCTTTCGAGGACAAGTACACCGTCTTGCCGATTCAGATCTTCAACTGGGCGAACAGACCCCAGGAGGCGTTCCTCGAAATATCCGCCGCCGCCATCCTGGTGCTGATCGCACTGATGCTGCTGCTGAATGGAGCGGCGATCTATCTCCGTGCACGGCTGTCGCGAGGCCTGCAGTGGTGAGGTACGCTGCGTGTCGATGAGCAAAGTGAGAC
>CAIWTL010000374.1 GCA_903915555.1 uncultured Micrococcales bacterium
CATCTCCAAGATTGGCCAAAAATACCTCACCGAAGGCGTTGACCAACTGCTCGTCACCAGTCTCCGTCTCCCAATAAGCCACGGCCCGATGCTCCTCTAGCCGCACGGCGATTCGGTCAGGCCACACTCGACGCACCACAGCACTGCCTCCACCATTGGTTCCTTGACAGGTCCTCTGGCAGTCGATGACACCGGCGACGGAAATGGTTTGGTGTACGTCGCCGCGAGCGGCCAACTGAAAGTCGTGGGCCTTGTCTCGCCGGTCCTCAGCGGTTCCGGTCCCGGCGCCGCGGGGGCGACCGTCACTGTGAGCGTGACGTCCAGTCCTACGGTCGCCTACGCCTTCGATTCCGACATGGTGACCCACCTGCGCTTCAATGGCGCCAGTAGTGTGACTGCTTCCCCGGGACCGGGGCCGGGGCAGTGGAGTGCGATCCTGCCCAGCGGACTGCCGGCGGGATCGGTCACGGTCGAGGCGGTATTCGAAGGTGGAACCGCCCTCGCTGGCACCTACACGGTGCAGTCGTCGGGTCCGCCTACTCCCACGCCCGTCTACCCGCCGGGTGCGCCAACCGATGTGAAGGCGACAGCTGGCAGTGGTGAGGCGACAGTGTCGTGGACGGCTCCCAGCTACATCGGCTCCTACGCGATCACCGACTACCAGGTGACGAGCACGCCAGGGTCGAAGTCCTGCCTGGTCAACGCCCCGGCGCTGTCGTGCACGGTGACCGGTCTTACCGATGGGACGTCCTACACATTCGAAGCACGAGCCCTCAACGGTGCCGGCTGGGGCGCCTACTCGACACCATCCAACGCCGTCACACCGATCGGAAAGTCGATCCTCATCACCGGCTCGCGTGATACCTCGGATACGCGATACATCCGGGTCCAAGGCACGACGACGGACCTGGTCGGCAAGCAGGTGACTCCCTATGTCCGGTTCCCCGGGCAGACCACCCACACGGCCGGCACCGGAATCCAGACCGTGGCCGCTGACGGCACATTCACCTGGCAGCGCAAAACCGGAAAGAAGACCTACGTCTACTTCGTACACGGACAAACCCAGTCCAACACCGTCACCATCCCCGCGAGGTAGGCCGATCCGTGCAGACCGCGATGGGCACGGTCTGCACGGATCGCGACAACGGGCGTGCCAGAGCTAGCCTTGGCGCGTGGATTCGCGGCGCTGGTCGATCTCTGGCGGGCTCGTAGCGACAGCTATGACGCTGGCCGTGGCGTTTCCCGTCCAGCCTGCTGCCACGGCGGAGCCCCACGCATCCACGAGCAAGACCCAGGTCCTGCGCCTGGAGGTCGAGACCACATCCGACTGGGCCACTGTTAGTTGGTCCGGGCTCCAGGCGCGCGGAAACGCGAACCTGAGCTCGCGCAGTCCTGGCACGACAGTTCAGTTAGGCGGCCCCAGCTCGGTGAACGTGCAGTTCGACGTGGCCCGACTCCTGCAGAGCTCCTATCCGCTACCTCGCGGACGGGTCACCATCACCCAGCAATTCAGCGTGCCCACCCGCGCGTCCGGTCTGCGTGTGACCGTTGCGAAGGGACACGTCGGCTACGTCGGAATCCGCATCGTCGATGGCCGCACCAGGACGGTGCTAGCGGAGTACCGCCACGAGGGAATCTCCAGTAGCAAGGACAACTCACGGACATTCGTGACACCGGCCTCGGTGCTCAACGGAGCCCGCCCCTCAGACACCCTCGTGCCCGCGGGCACCTGCCCGGCGGACAGCAAGGACAACGCCTCCGTCCCTGGGATCGCGGCCACCGTCAACCCCAACATCCTGGTCGCCCAGGACAACCTCTGGTTCCACGGGCTCTCGGACCACAGCGCCTTCTCCGATCCGCGTGACCCAACGACCCCGGTGAACGACTTCCGACCCCTTCTCGGCTTCTACGACAAGTCCAAGCGCACGACCTCCGAGCAGAGCATCGATCTCGCGGTCGACAACGGCATCGACGCCTTCTCACAGGAGTGGATAGCCCCTCGCGGGGAGCCTGGAAGCATGGAAGCCGACATGGATGATGCCTTTCTCGAGGCACGCAATCTCTGCCGGATGCGCTGGGCGATCTTCTACGACCTCAACCTGCGCGCCCACTGGTCCTACCCCGGCGACTACGCCAATCGGCCCCCGGACTTCGACGATCCCCGAATCCGCGAGTTCTTCGTCGATGACTTCGTCCACTTTGCTCGCAAGTACTTCGCGCACCCGCAGTACCTCGAGATCGATGGCCGTCCGGTCGTCGAGATCTGGGCGACATGGCACTTCCGGGGCTCCTACGCCAACCTCCGCTCGACCGTGAGCCAAGCCCGCGAGGCCGTGCGCAAGCTGGGCTACGACGTCTACATCGTGGGCGACGAGCAGGCCACCGGGCCGGTCGATCTCGATCGCGTGGCCCTGTGGGATGCGACCAGCAGTTTCATCCCTCCCCTGATGGGCGGGCAGTCGCCGTTCGCGGGTGTCGATAACGGCGACCGGGGGCTCCGCGCGGCAATCGAGTTCGTGGACGTCGAGTCTCGCAAGTGGCATGAGGCGATTGCGGGAGTCACCACCGTGGGCGCCGGACGCGCCGTGACATTCCAGCCGGGGTTCGCCCCTCAGTACGACGACATCGCCTTCGGCAAAGCCGTCGGCGAGCCCGGGCGCACCACATCGCTCCTGGCCATGTCAAAGGACGAGATCCGGCAACTGGCCGAGGTCGCCAAGAAGCACGCAGATCTCGTCGGAGCGAGCCAACGACGCATCATCTGGGTGGGCACCTGGAACGGCTACCCCGAAAGCACCAACATCGAGCCCACCATCGCAAGCGCCAACCCCTACCCCGGCGGCAACTACGGGCACGACATCACCGACATCCTGCAGGAGATCTTCGGCAGCGAGACCTTCGGCTGAGGCCACGTTCGCCTCATCCCATTCCGGGGGCACCGGCCCGCGCCAGCCTCCCGCTAGGGTCGGCTCGTGCGGAGCAAGTCGCGGGCGCGGCCTATGGCGTGGGTTGCCATCGGACTGGTGGCGCTGCTGATGGTGGCCGGTTGCAGCACTCCGCGTGACGTCGACACCTTCTACTTCCAGATGGATGGCCTTCAGACGCCTCGCCAGGGCGGTGCGCAGGTCGACCTCATCGTGGGGCTGCGCTATGCCGACGGCACCACGCCCCAGCAGATCCCCGACTACCGACCGATCGCGGAACTTGCCGAGGGGTTCTTGCAGCCCACCG
>CAIWTL010000375.1 GCA_903915555.1 uncultured Micrococcales bacterium
CGCCACCCCGAAATGCGAGGTGTGGGTCGGCGGCCGCTCCATCATCAGCCAAGCTCTGGCGGAAGGGGAGGACACGGGCTGGCAGACGGTCTACCGGAGCATCGACCTCGACGCGGTGCGACGGTCGTCCACCGAGAAACTGGCACCGGGGTGGAAGTACGCGCAGTTGGACGTCCAGTGCTCACGGGGCGCCGACTGGACGCAACACAAGAACTTCGAGATCGAGTTCGCCCTCAGCATGGTCGGCCGCCGACCCGCCCCCGGCAGTCAGATGGCCCAGTACCGGGCGGACGCATCGCGATACGGGAAGCAACTGTGCATCACGCCGGCCGGTAATGAGGCGCGATCCGGAGTGGCGCTCACCCTGGAGCGATGCACCGGTGATGACGACCAACAGGTTCAGGCGACCACGATGTATGCCGGCGCCGGCCCTCGGACCACGATCAAGGGGCTGTGCTTCGATGTTCCCTGGGGGGACATCCGTGAAGGTGCAACCCTCCAACTGTGGGAGTGCAACGACACCGCGGCCCAGTCCATCGGACCGGGCTGGCCAGCGAGTCGGACGATCACGTACCTGGGGACCGGCGGGCACCGCCAGCCCGATGACTTCATCTTCTTGGCGTCGCAAACGGCGAACTCCAACCTCTGTATCGCGGCCGAATATCGTGAGGGAGCACCCCTACGCCTCATGGACTGCGGCCCCCGGGGGGCTTTCAAGGGCGAACTCGGCTTCACGTGGAAGACGCCGTTCGAGATCCACTGCGACGACGCGGTTCGCGACAGTGCGGCCGACGGTGCCGGTGTCGAATCGGCCTCTCACAGGGGGCGCGGCAAGGGTGGTCCCTGCCTGACCAGGGTCGAGACCCGCGCCCTCAGCGCCGACAGCGTGCGGATCACCTGGAAGAAGGTCCGCGGGTTCACCTACCAGCACCGTATCGAGGATTCGCGGGGAACCGTCGGGAGGTGGCGTGACGGCCGCAGGCCCAACCTCACGGTCGACCTGGCTGCCCGACGCGCCGTGGAGGTCCAAGTTCGCGCCGTCAAGCTGCGCTGCGGTTGCCGGGGTCCAGTCACCCGGGTCTCGCTGCCGTCCGGCTCCATGATCGACTGATCAGCGCCGGCGGTCCACACTGCCTGAGACCCCATCGAGCCGAGACTTGGGCGATTCGGTCATAACAGGCTCCGACAGTTCTCGGTCAGCGCAATGAAGTCGTCACTAAGAGTTATGCTTGGGCTCCGTCCGAAAGGGTTCCGATGCGCAGTCACCTCGTCCCCGTTTGGGTATCCGTCACCGCTGTGGTCGCCGGATCGCTGTGGCTGCCCACGCCCGCCGTGGCAGCCCCTGCGCAGCCCGGCGCCGACATCAAGGCCGACGCACCCGTTTCGCAGACACGCGGGTCGCGCGACTCCTTCGAGCGAACCGCCGTCAAACTGGCGAAAGGCTCGGTGGCAGCCGAGAAGCACGCCCTGAGCGTCTCGTCGCAGGCCGCCGACCAGGTGCACCCGCCCGCGCTGGGTGTGACCTGTGTGCAATCGGGCCATGGCCGCCCCGGCGGTCTGGTCGTGGTGACCTGCTCGGTCCCCCGTACGGACTCCGGATCGGCCACCCGGACGGTGGACGACGTCACGGGCCCCGGGGCCGGAGTCCGGCGGGCTGTGCTGCAACTGCGCGCCACCGGGGGAGTGTCCATCATCAGGGCGAGCGGCCCGCAGTGGTCCTGCCGTTCGGGGAAGACAGTCACCTGTCGGCGCCCCGCGGTTGCCAGGAGCGCCAGCGGCGAGGCGATCCGACTGACGGCGAGGTTGCCGAAGGAGCCGAGGCGGACCGTCGGCATCGCCGCCGATCTCGCGTGGCGGGAGCAGCGACTGCGGACCGGGACCCGTGGCGTGGTGACCGCCGCGGGGTGGCGATCGCGCCGCACCGGAGCTACCGCTGCGTTGCAGGTGGGTCCTCGGCTGACGGTCACCGCCGAGCATCTGTCGCCCGACCGGGTGGCGGTCGGATCCACAGCTCCCGCCGGCGCCCGAGCGATGGTGCTACGGGCGCAGGTCGGCGGGATCGGGGGCGAGGAAGTGGGCCTGCGGTGGCGCCAGGTCAGTGGGCCGCGCGCCACGTTCGTCGCGGGTGAATCGCTCGACGCCGCCACCGCGATCTCGGATGCCCGCGTTCAGTTGCCCGATGTCGAGCGGCCTGCTGACGCATGTTTCGTGGTCAGGGTGACCGGAGCGGGCGTCGCGGACTCCGCACGGACGTGTGTCCGGATGGAGCCCCTCGACGTCGTGTCGTATTCGCCCCGGGTCGATTCCCTGGACAAGTCGTTGGGCAACGCGACGGGTCCGGTGACGCTGCCTGAGGACGCAGACCTGCGGGGTCTGCGGGTCACACCGGTGCGGGCAGTCATCTCGGGGCGTGGTCCCACGTCGGTGACTCCGGGTCGGCCGGTGAGACTGTCCGCCGACGTGACCGGTGCCGAGGTCCGCTCGATCACGTGGAAGGCCCCGCCCGGTGTGTTGGTCGACGACCGCGCCCGAGGCGATCACATTACCTTCACGCCCCCGCCGCTATCGGGCGGCACGGCTGTGGTGACCGCCCAGGTCACGCTCGCCGGCGGTCGGGTGATCACCGCGGGCGAGATCCTCGTGCAGGATGCATCGCGGGCTGGTGTCCAAGCGAGTGACCGGAGTGACCGTCGACTCGCGTTCGGTGGCTTCGGTGTGGCGCGGCTCGGCCGTCCGCCCGCGGCCTCGCAGGCTCGGGCCACTGCGCTCGGGACAGCGGAAGAGACCTTCTGCGATCTGGTGGCCGAACTGGGGCAGGGGAAGGGCAGCCTCATCGAGCTGGGTGACGGCACCCAGATCACCGTCCCCGCCGATGCCCAACGGCCGCAGGACTGTCGGCAACGGGATGCCAAGATCGCTTTCACCGGCGCGCAGGTGACCAACGGCGAGATCTCCTTCGCCAAGGTCCGGGGCTCGATCACGGCCACCGGTCTCGATCTCGCCGGCGGCCAGTGGATCCTGCCGACCCAGTGGAAGGGCGCGGCGGAGGAATGGGGCAAGGACCTGCCGCCCGCGGTGAAGGACACGTTCCTGACCAGCTGGAGCCGGATCGGTGTGCAGATCGACCTGCCGTCGCGGGCCGAGGACGGCTTCGACACGATCCTCGGGGCCGAGATCGACGAGGACGGCTCCTGGCGGGGCATGCACGGCGGATTCACTGTGCCCAGCCTGAGCATGCTGCCCTTGCCCGATGGTTGGTCCTGGGAACCGCGGGCACGCCTCACCTTCGAACCGCAGACGTCACTGATCACGTTGCAGCAGACGGCGACCGGCAAGTCGGGCCAGACCCTCACGGTGACGGGTCGGGTCTCGACTACCGGGGACATGGTCCTGAAGGTGACCATCGCCGGCGTCGAACTGATCAGCAACGACCGAGGCACGCTCACCGGATCGGGAACCGGCCAAGTCACGATGCTCAGCGACGTCGAGTACGCCGGGTCAGGCCCGGAACCGCAGCGCAGCACCGTCACCACGTTCTCGGGTGCGGCGTCGGTATCGCTGCGGGGGCAGGGACGCGGCAACAAATCAGACGGATTCGAGGTCTTTGACGGTCTGCGACTGCGGAACGCTTCGATCGCGTGGAGCAACAAGGGGATCCGGGCGGATGCCGGGGTCCAGGTCAACACACACAAGGACACGTGGATGGATCTGGCCGCCACCGGCCAGTACGAGTCGAGTGACCGATGGTCGTTGGACCTCAAGACGACGAAGTCGTGGAACCTGACCGACACCCTCGCCATCACCCGGCTCGGTGGCACCCTTACTCGCACCACCCGCGACAGTGCATCGGTGTACGAGGTCACGGTGGGAGGAAGCGTCAGCGGCAGGGCCAGCAGGTCGGTGCGACTGGACAATGCCGCAGCCGACATCACCAATGCCTGCCCCACGGGGGAACGGAAGAAGAAGATCTTCGGGGACGGCCCCTGCAGCCCGGGCACGATCCGCATGCTGGTCACGGGGAAGGCGTTCCTGACCCTGCCCGACCAGGGCGAGGTGCAGACCTCGATCGCGGGCTGGTTCAACTTCACCGACGGCAAGTTCCGCACCAGCCTGGAGTGGAATGCGGTGGATCCCCGCAACGCCCCGGGACCGAAGGAACTGAAGCTGCGCAAGCTGCAGGTCACAGCGTCCAACGTGCCGGGGCCTCAGACGACGACGGGGGGCGCCACCATCAACTGTGCGGTGACGGCGGGCGCAGACACCAACGTGGGCTTCACCGCGGAGGCCACGGTCCTCGGCAAGGACGTGCAGGTCACCGGTGTCTACGACGGATCCGTCACCGGCGGCAAGGGAGGCTACTGCCTGGTTGGCTCGATGCCCTCCGACATCGATGTCGGCAAGGGCGTCACGGTCGGGAAG
>CAIWTL010000376.1 GCA_903915555.1 uncultured Micrococcales bacterium
ACCATCACCGGCACCACCGACGGCGCGGATCGCCACCGAGTAGCGCCGACCATTCGTCAGGCCTGGGATAACGAAGTAGTTCGCCGGCCCCGGAGGTGGTGACAGGCGCACCCACGCCCCGCCGTCGACCTGGTACTCGTACGTCGACACCTTCGCCGCCGCAGCATTCGCTGGGGGTGTGAACACGATTCTCGCCTCACCGTCATCAGGCCACGCCGCCGTGATCGTGGGAGCCTGAGGGAGCGGGACCGCTTCCTGCGGTGTGACCTTGACGCTCTCGGACGCTGCGCCCGGCCCCGACCGTTGCCCGACCGCGCGCAACTTCACCGAATAGGTCTGGCCACCCGTGAGCCCGGTGATCGTCAGGGGACTCGTCGTAGACGCGGGAGACAATGACACCCACGCACCCTCGTCAAGCTGATAGGCGTAGTTGCTGACCTCGGCTTCAGTCGCGTTTGATGGAGGCGTGAACGCGATCGACGCAGATCCGGTACCCGGCGTCGCCGACGTGATCGTGGGTGCTCCTGGCACCGGGACCAAGATCGACGTGGTGACCGGGCGGTACCGACCGGTGCTCACAACCACGAACTTGCCATCGCCAAAGACGGCCCCTCCGAAATTGTTCGCTGGCGCGCTGTTGCCCGTCCACCACGTGATGCCGTCCGCGCTCGTGAGGACGTTGTTGGATGCGCCCGAAGAAGCCAACGCGAGGAACTGACCGGCACCGTAGGTCACTACGTTCCAGTTGAAATCGAAGCCATTCTCCCGAGATGTCCAGGTGATGCCGTCCGGACTCGTCATGATCCGATTACCCGTACCCGTGTTGGCCACCGCGACGAACAGTCCGTCGCCGAAGGTCACCTTCTGCCATGCGTTGTTCGCAGCACTCTGGCGGGCCGTCCAGACAATGCCATCCGGGCTCGTCATCACGCGATTGCCCGTTCCCGTCTCGGATACCGCGACGAACAGACCGTTGCCGTAGGTCACCGAGCGCCACTTATTGGCTTGGATCTCGGCTGGGATCGGTCGAAGCGTCCAGGTCTTCCCATCCGTGCTCGTGATCACCTGATTGCCCCCCACGTTCCCCGAGCCCCCGGAAACGCCGACAAAGGTTCCATTTCCGTAGGTGAGGTCGTTCCAGTAATAGTCCGGCACGGCAACGGCGTTCCACGTCGCTCCGTTGTCCGTGCTGGACATAGCCTTCCCTGGCCGCAGTCCAAGGGCGGCAAATACTCCATTGCCGTAGGCGACTCCCGCCCAGTTCGATACAGGCGCCTGGACGCCGGTCCAGGTGATGCCATCCGGGCTTGTCATGATCTGCGGCTGCTCTGCAGACTGGCGTCGAGTAGCGACAAACGTGCCGCCGCCGTGGGCCACAGCCGACCAGGCCACGGCCGGCGCCTCTTGTTCGTCCCAACCCACCAGCCAATAGCTGTAACTGTTGTCGGCTGAGACGCGCGGAGCCCCACGATCCGCTTGAGAGGTGCCCTGGCGCGAGACGGACCCGGCGTTGCCGCCATCCCCTCCTGAGCCCGGCGAGGGCCGCGGATCGAAGTAGCTACCGCCACCGCCGCCGCCGGCGACGACGATCGGGTCCTTCTCCTTGCCGAGCGAGATGGCGGAGTAGCCACCACCACCACCGGCCGCAGAGTTCGAGTCGTCGAAGGTGCCGGCGTCCAGGCCGTTCGCACCCACCGTGAGGTAGAGCTTGGTGCCGCCGGCAGCATCAAACGATCCGCCGACGCTGGCGCCGAAGCCTCCCGGGTTCGGGAT
>CAIWTL010000377.1 GCA_903915555.1 uncultured Micrococcales bacterium
GCTTCTTCTGCGCCTGCTCCGACAGGAACTGCCCCAACCAGGCCACCGCGAGACCCTGGCGCGGACTCACCGACGACACGCCGAGATTGGACCCGTCCATATACTGCGGGGCGATACTCCCCCGTGTCACACCGGGCAACGCGAAGACCGCGGCGTCTTTGGTCAGGGACTCCACCTCGTCGGGAGTCAGCAGGGCTGCTGATGCGCGCCCCTCGTCGTACGCCCGCACCCCGCTGGCGGTGGTCTCGTCCCCATCGACCGGAGCGCGCGAGTACTTGTGCACGATCTCCTGCAACTGCAGGAGGCCGGCCTGCGACTCGCCGGAGTCGACAGCCCCCACCCAAGCCCCCGCCTGTTCCACGGCGAGTTCACCGCCGCCCGACCAGATCCACGGCAGTGCACCGATCCAGAACCGTCCGGGGAACCAGAAGGCCGAGTACTCCGGTGACACACCACCACTCTGAACCTTCGCCAGCGAGTCGGAGAACTCGCTCAGCGAACGGGGTGGTTCGGAAATGCCGGCGGCGCGCCAGGCCGCCTTGTCATAGGCCACGATCCGGGCGACCCCGTAACCGGGAGCGGCTGACAGCACACCGTCGACCTGCGTGGAGTGGGTCAACCCCCGGGTCCACTCGCCGGCGCGCAATTCGGTGCGGACCGAGTCCAGATCGGCCAACAGACCTTCGCCTCGCCAGGCCGCGGTGTCGGCGGCCGCCATCTCGACGACATCGGGGGACTCCGCGCGGAGGGGAAGTGCGCGGCTGGCCTGGCTCTGGAGCGTCGCCCAATCCTGGCGGACGACATTGACCGTGACCTTGGGGTAGAGCTTCTCGAACCGCTTGTTGACCACGGTGACGACGGAATCGGGGATGTCGGGCATCAGCCAGACAGTCAAGGTGTCGGACGTTCCGGCGGGAGGCAGAGTGATGGCTCGCTGGCCGTCGGATGCCGAGGGAACGGGGGAAGGGGACACCGACGCTACGGGCTCGGTCGACGGCAACGGCCCGGCCAGGATGGAGGTGATCTGCCCGGCAGCCTGGGTGGTCGCTGTGGTGACCGTCGAGACGGGTCCCGTCTCGCCGATTCCGGCGACGCGGTCACCGCACGCCGTCAGCGCCACCCCGAGGAGCGTCGCCGTGGCCACTCCCGTCACGACCCGACTCGTCATGCATCCTCCATCAGAAAGCCGCAACCGCGACACACACCCGCGGGCATCCTGCCACCGCCGACCGCCACCACCGACGCGGCGTGGCCGTATCGCAACGTCAGACGTCGATGCGTTCCCTGTCGAGTTCGTCGGACGAGGTGACGAGGAACTCCTTGCGTGGGGCCACATCGTTGCCCATCAGGAGATGGAACACGCGCTCGGCCGCCTCGGCGTCCTCGATACGGACCCGACGCAGCGTTCGGCTGTTGCGAGACATGGTGGTGTCGCGCAACTGTGCAGCGTCCATCTCGCCGAGGCCCTTGTAGCGCTGCACGGGATCCTTGATGCGGACTCCCCGCCGTTCGAGGTCCTTGACGGTGCTTCGCATCTCGGCCTCGCTGTACGTGTAGATGACCTCAGAGGCACGTTTGCCCGCACCGATGGTCTCGATGCGGTGCAACGGGGGGACGGCGGCATAGACCCGTCCCTCCTCGATGAGCGGACGCATGTACCGGTAGAACAGGGTGAGGAGCAGACAGCGGATGTGGGCGCCGTCGACATCGGCGTCGCTCATCATGATGATCTTCCCGTACCTGGCTGTCTCGACATCGAAGGTCCGGCCCGATCCGGCGCCGATGACCTGGATGATGGCGGCGCATTCGGCGTTCTTCAGCATGTCCGCGACAGTCGCCTTCTGGACGTTGAGGATCTTCCCGCGGATGGGAAGCAGGCCCTGGTACTCGCTGTTGCGGGCCAACTTGGCCGTTCCGAGGGCACTGTCGCCCTCGACGATGAAGAGTTCGCTGTCGGCGACGTCCTTGCTCCGGCAGTCCACCAGTTTGGCGGGCAGGGACGAGGTCTCCAGGGCGTTCTTGCGGCGTTGGAGGTCCCGGGTCTGACGGGCGTGGATACGCGCGCGCATCGCATTGGCCACCTTCTCCAGCGCCATTTTCGCCGGGATCTTGTCCCCCCGCGGCGGGGTGGCGAACCAGGACCCCAACTCCTTCTGGACGACACCGGCCACGATCTTCGCGGCCGCCGGCGTCCCGAGGACCTCCTTGGTCTGTCCCTCGAACTGCGGTTCGGCCAGCCGAACGGTGACAACCGCCGTCATGCCCTCCATGACGTCTTCCTTCGTGACCGCATCCTCACCGGCCTTGACCACCTTGGCGGCCTTGAGTCGTTCATTGAGGGTCTTGACCAGGGCGCGTTCGAAGCCGGTCACATGGGTGCCGCCCTTGGGTGTGGCGATGATGTTCACGAAGGACCTGAGGACCGTGTCGTAACCCAGCGTCCAGCGCAGGGCGATATCGACGACGAGTTCACGCTCGACGTCCTGGGGATTCATGTGTCCGGCGTCGTCGAGGACGGGCACCGTCTCGGTGAACGTCCCGGAACCCGACAACCGGATCACGGGCGTGATCGGCTCACCGGCCGTCAGGTGGTCGACGTAGTCGACGATCCCCCCGCTGTGATGGAACGTCTCGTCGACGACGTCACCGGGGTCGCGCTCGTCGATCAGCCGGATCGTGACGCCCGGGACCAGGAACGTCGTCTGTTGGATGCGGGCGCGCAACTCGGCGAGGTCATACCCGGCGTCCTTCGTGAAGATCTTGCGATCGGCCCACCAGCGCACCCGGGTGCCGGTCTTCCTGGCGGAGCACTTCCCCACCTGCTGCAGCCCCGAGCGGCGGGTGAAGTCGGCCGTCGGACCGTCCTGGTCGAACTCACCCGGTACACCGCGCTTGAACGACATGGTGTGGACGCGCCCCGCGCGATCCACCTCGACGTCGAGCCGTTCGGACAGGGCATTGACCACCGAGGCACCGACACCGTGGAGCCCCCCCGAGGCCGTGTAGGAGCCCCCTCCGAACTTGCCGCCCGCATGCAGCTTCGTGAAGACGACCTCCACGCCCGTCAGCCGCGTCTTGGGCTCCTTGTCCACAGGGATCCCGCGGCCGTCGTCACGCACCTCGACGGACCCGTCGGGGAACAGGTGGACCTCGATGGTCTGGCACCAGCCGCCCAGGGCCTCGTCGACAGCATTGTCGAGGATCTCCCACAGGCAGTGCATGAGACCGCGGCCGTCGGTGGACCCGATGTACATCCCGGGCCGCTTGCGGACGGCGTCCAGACCCTCCAGCACCCGCAGCTGCTTGGCGGAGTAGTCCCCCGCGGTCGACGAGGCGCGGGAACGGGTGGTGCGGCGGCTGGGCTGGGCTGTCACGGACCACAGCCTACGACGCGGCCTGTCCGCCCTCCGCGAACCGCCGCTCCGGTAGTTCGGTGAGACGCCGCCCGGATGTCACACTGGGGCAGTCACGGGAACGCGGCCCGTGAGCACATGGCAATCGCCGGGAGGCCGGCGCCGGAAGATCAGGAGCGTCCCATGACCACGGTGACATCACCGGTCCTCGGCGCGGAAGACCGCTGTGACCGCTGCGGTGCGCAGGCTTTCGTCCTCGTCCGGCTGACCTCGGGCC